>NZ_JAUBPI010000073.1:0-32044 GCF_036700645.1 Microcoleus sp. S36b_A4
CTAATTTAGGATGATTGCATTTACGTCATACAGCCTAGTTACACAAAGGCTTTAATTGTTTTTGGAGATGTCTATTATAGACTAAGGTTTGGTGACTCCAGAGGAGAAAACTACTGCGATAATTTTTCCAAACTTCTTTTAATACAGGATAAATGATATTTTCACAAATGGCGATTTCCGAGTTGTCAAATACTCCCTCATTGAAAATCAATTCTAATTCATTCCTAAAAACGTCGCTGACTGCAAATTCTGTTTCGACAATGAAATTATCCCGCAGGCAATTAATTTGGAATTCTTTGGCGACTGCGCTGATACTTTTATAATTACTAAAAGGCATTGCTTAACTTCTCTCAGTAGGGGTGAGGTGCGCCGAGGCGCACCCTAGAGATAGAGTTTGTGCGAATGAAAAAATGATTAATAACTAAGAAATAAGCCGCCTAAAATTAGCCCGATCGCAATTAACGCCACCCAGATAAACGTATTATCTTTCGTATTAACCTGACTCAAATCTACAGGCTCTGGTACGACTGGCTTGGGTTTAGCGTACTTGATATCAGCGTTGGGATTAGCTTGAAAACTGATTGATTGATTTTCATCTAAAGCTGCCAAATCAGGGATTTTCACCATCCATTCAGGAGGGATAGTGAGTTTGGGAGCTTCGAGAATGAACAGCAAGCGCTTTGCTTGTTGGCGGGTTTCTTGGCGAGGATGGCGGGTGAGCTGGCGGCAAAGCTCGATCGCCCTTTCTGTGTTGCCAGAGGCTTCGTAGGCTGTCACTAGCCACATCTGCACCTCACCGCCCAACCGGGAATTTCGATCGACTAAACCGGTAGCTGTTTCTAAACTCTGCACAGCTTGAGCATACCGGCCACTCTCAAAAGCTACTTGCCCAGCTTGGTACTCAGTTTGAACAATTTCTAACTTTTCTGAAGTCACGAGCACCCACCCAATTCACAAATATTACTTCCCAAATTCCCCAAACGCTAGAATTCGCTGTTGTGTTGCGACATACCCGACTCGTTGTCGCGTTTGGAACCCAGCAAGTCTAAATGGTCTACCTTAATTACGGGCTTCGAGCGATTTGAACCGGTGTTGCGGTCTTGCCAGCGATCGAACTTCAAAGAGCCTGTTACGCCAATTAGAGAGCCTTTGCGAACGTAGTCAGCAGCAATCTGCGCTGTTTTGCCCCAGATTTCCAGATTGAACCAGTCTGGTTGATCGCTGTTCTTAGTTCTGCGGTTCACTGCCAGCGTCAAACTACACTTAACTGTACCCGACTCAAAATACTTAACGTCCGGGTCGCCGCCGACGCGGCCTACTAAAGTCACAACATTAAGACTCATAAACTTTTTTGGGAATGTGGTCGATCGGTGATGTAGTTAAACAGTCCACACGCGCATTAGCCTCCAAACTGAACTTGGAACAACGCTTATGAGGCTTCATCCTGATTGTACACCGAGTTAGGAGAACATATTGATGGTGGATGATTGGCAAGTCTGCGCTCAACCTGAGCTCGACAATGTACATTTCTGACTAGACTCAGGATGAAAAACGTAATAGAATCCACCTCGGTTACACTTTTGTAACAACATTATTGCACACAATAGTATTTTAGTTTTTGGGGGGGGTACGAATCAGTGGGTCTTCTCAATCGATTTTCGTTATCTAGAGATATGGGTATCGACCTCGGTACTGCTAACACGCTCGTTTATGTATCGGGCAAAGGTATTGTTCTGCAGGAACCTTCTGTAGTGGCGATCGACCAAGATTTAAAAATACCGCTGGCTGTTGGAGAAGAAGCAAAAAAAATGCTCGGCCGCACGCCAGGGAATGTCATAGCACTGCGCCCGCTTCGCGACGGGGTAATTGCAGACTTCGATACGGCGGAACTGATGCTGAAGACTTTTATCCGCAGGGTTCACGAAGGCCGAAGCTTAGTTTCGCCTCGGATAATTATTGGCATCCCCAGCGGTGTCACCGGAGTTGAGAGGCGTGCTGTCATTGAGGCGGCGACTCAGGCCGGTGCTAGAGAAGTACGGTTAATTGATGAACCCATCGCTGCAGCGATCGGGGCTGGACTGCCTGTTGCTGAGGCGACTGGCAATATGATTATAGATATAGGCGGAGGTACGACGGAAGTTGCGGTTTTGAGTTTGCAAGGTACGGTGATCAGTGAGTCTGTGCGGGTAGCCGGCGACGAACTCAATGAGGCGATCGTCCAATACATGAAAAAAGTTCACAATTTGGTCATCGGCGAACGCACTGCTGAAGAAATTAAGATTCAGGTTGGTTCTGCATATCCAACTCCAGAGGATGACGATGTAATGATGGAAGTGCGGGGCTTGCACTTACTGTCTGGTTTGCCACGAACTGTTACTATCAAAGGCCCAGAAATTCGCGAAAGTATGTCGGAACCGCTTTCAGTAATTGTGGAAGCTGTCAAGCGTACTTTGGAACGCACCCCCCCGGAATTAGCAGCAGATATTATTGACAGGGGAATTATGCTGGCTGGTGGTGGCGCGCTGATGAAAGGTTTAGATACTCTGATCAGTCACGAAACAGGAATTGTCACTCACGTGGCAGCAGATCCGCTGTGCTGCGTGGTTTTGGGAACTGGTAGGGTATTGGAAAACAAACAGTTGGAACGGGTTTTCAGCGGGCAGTCTTCGCGTAATATGTAGTTAAACAATTTGGGATTGTGGATTTAGAAATACGGCTGCAATCTCAAATCTAAAATCCTGACTTAACAATTTTAGATTAGTGAAATTATGCTAAAAAATACATTCCGAAAGTGGTGGGATCTGCGGCTGCAAATTGCTCTTCTAGGTTTAGCTGTAACTGCCGCTTGGGGAGTTAGACAAACACAAGGTGCTGCAGTATTTGAAGTTTACAATTGGGTGACTCGTCCGTTTCACGCCAACGGCTCTGGGCAAGAGGAACTTATCTCGGCGCGCACTCAAGAATTGCAAGCGCAGTTATTAGAATTAGAAAATCAAAATCAGAAGCTAAAAGAGCTTTTAGGTTATGTTTCGGCTAAGAAACCAGCAGGGATTGTAGCTCCTATTGTCGGTCGCAGCGCCGACCACTGGTGGCAGCAAGTAACCTTGGGGCGCGGCAGTAACGATGGCATCAAAACAGATTTTACTGTGATGGGCCCCGGCGGTTTAGTAGGCAGGGTTGTCAGCGTTACTCCTAATACTAGCTTAGTGCTGTTAGTCAGCGACGCTACGAGTCAATTGGGTGTGGGAATTACCCGCAGTCGCCACATGGGTTTTATGCGCGGGAAAGGCGGAAATCAGGCTGTCATGGAGTTTTTTGAGAATGTTCCCAATGTCAAGCCTGGGGATGTGGTTTCAACTTCTTCTTACAGTCAGTTGTTCCCTCCTGGTTTGCCTGTGGGAAAAGTGGTTTCGGTGGATATGAATAAAACTCCGGCTCCTGAAGCTGTGGTTGAGTTTTCTGCACCGATGAATGCTCTGGAGTGGGCTGTGGTTTACCCGCACTCTAAGCAAGCCGAACCGAAGGATTCGCCGAGTCAATCTTCAGCAGCATCTGAGGGAGCACAGCAACAATGAAAGCTTTATCTCGGATGTCTTCGCGAGCGCGCCCATTTCTCAACTTCGCAGTTACATTTCTATCTGTGATGCTGTGCATACTGATATTGCCCACTCGGATGCCGGGAATGGAATTGCTGGGAATTGGACCGAACTGGCTGTTAATTTGGTTGGTAGCTTGGAGTATTAAGCGGAAACGTACAGTTTGGGGAGCTGCTAGCATGGGCTTGGTTTTGGGGTTTCTTCAAGATGCGATGACGGCTCCTCATCCCAGCCACGCTGTGAGTCTAGTTGTTGTAGGAGTCTTAACAGTTGTTTTACAGAAAACCTGGTCGATTCCGGCAGATATTGTTGAGAGAGATCCGATTCCGATCGCGTTAATTGTATTTGGGATGGCGGTGGTAGCGGAAACGGTGATGGGGCTGCAATTTTTTGCTATGGGCGATCGGGCTTTACTGGAAATTTGGAGCTATCACCAGCGAGTGGCTTTGTGTTCTGCTATTCTTAGCAGTCTTTGGGCTCCGGTGATTTATTTTCCGCTCAATCGCTTGTGGGAAATGACCAGGAATGTAGAAAAACCTTAGTCATTACTCATTACTCATTAGTCATCATTCATCAGTTAACAGTCAACAGTTAAGTGTAGTCATTCTACTATTAGTTGTTGACCAGAACCTAATAAGTGATGAACGGCAATAATCAAGTCGCTGAGAATTAAATTAGGCTGATGCTTTTGCAGTTGATAGCGACTGCGAATTCCGCAGGTAACGGCAATTGTAGGTATTCCCAATGCTTTTCCTGCGAGGATGTCTGCTTCTGTATCTCCGATCATCCAAGCCGAACCCAGCGATGACTCAAATTCTTCTGCCACTTCAGCCAACAATTCAGTTTTTAAGGCTGTATAGTTGTGATAGGCGGCATCCGCCATCTGAGTTCCGCGAATGCTGGTAAACAGTCTGGCTAAACCGTAATTTTGTAACAGTTGAACGGCTTGATTTCTCGGCCGCAGGGTGACTAAAATCAGCCGCACGCCGCGGGAGTGCAGAAGTCCGATCGCCCATTGCACCCCCGGCTGGATGCGATCTAAGTGCAACAAGTCTGGTTGATTGACAAGGTGACTCACGCATCCTAGAAAAACGTGAATTTCTTCTCCCGACAAGCCGGAACTTTTGGCTATTTCAGCATCGGGCACTCGGTTTTGTTTCATTTGCCAAAACTGCTGTTTGCTGAGGATTTGAAGGTTGAGGTTGATTCCCCGCTCGAGATAAGCTGCTTGAGTATCGGCCAATCCCTGTTGATAGGTGGCATAGTAGCGATCGGACACATCGACTATGGGCCCGTCTAAATCGCAAAATACCGTCATCCGGGGGGACGACTCAGCCTCTGATGGTAGCTTGTACTGAAGGTTTTCGGAGTCTTGGGCGACAGCAGTTAACATAAAACGTTAAGTAAATCTAGGGAGTTATACATTTCTTGACTGTAGCAAAAAATGTATAAGTTATAATACATAAATTTTAATGCTTTTATTAAAAAAACCTATGATTTTTTTGAGGATGGGGTTCAATAAAGGCGATCGAGCCTGCGCGTAGATAAATTCAAGGGAAAAAGTGATTTTTGTGGCTGTTAATATGTGCTTTAGCCATTAAAGTTTAGAATTAAGTTTTTAGTCTTGTGTAATTTACCCATGCTCAAACAAAGCGATTTTGTTAGGAATTCGGACACTAATCGAGTAGAGGTGCTGTCCGAAGCACTGCCTTACATTCAACACTTTGCCGGTCGCACCATAGTGGTCAAATATGGCGGTGCGGCGATGAAAGATAGCAATCTCAAAGACAAGGTGGTTCGAGATATTGTGCTGCTAGCTTGCGTGGGGATGCGTCCGGTTGTGGTTCACGGCGGCGGCCCGGAAATTAATATTTGGCTGGAAAAACTGGGAATTGAGCCGCAATTCAAGGATGGTTTGAGAGTGACTGATGCGGCGACAATGGAAGTTGTAGAAATGGTTTTAGTGGGGAAAGTAAATAAGGAAATTGTTTCCTTAATCAACCAAGCTGGCGGCAAAGCAGTAGGATTATGTGGCAAGGATGCCAATCTGATTCAAGCTCGTCCAGATGGCCGCGAGGGAATTGGATTTGTGGGTGAAGTCAGCGGGGTGAAAATCCAGATTTTGGAGTCTTTGGTGAACAGCGGTTATATTCCGGTGGTGTCGAGCGTGGCAGCGGATGAAAAAGGTCAATCTTACAACATTAATGCTGACACGGTGGCTGGGGAAATTGCGGCTGGTTTGGGAGCGGAAAAGTTGATTTTGATGACTGATACTGCGGGAATTTTAGAGGATTATCACAAGCCGGATAGTCTGATTGCTAAGTTAGATATTCAAGAAGCAAGAGAGTTGGTTGAGTCGGGAGTTGTCTCTGGGGGGATGATTCCGAAAGTTAATTGTTGTGTGCGGAGTTTGGCTCAGGGTGTGAAGGGTGCTCACATTATTGACGGTCGAATTCCTCATGCTTTGCTGCAAGAAATATTTACGGATGCGGGGATTGGGTCGATGATTGTGGCTTCTGAGTTTAGCAGCGCGAACTTAAGGCCGAAGTAATGTGTAAATCCTAGCGTGGGGAGGGCGGGTGCGTGAAAGGTGTAAACTCGCTGCGATTGCGTATATCCTAACTAAACCTGCCCCTAAAAACCTTGAGAATGTACTTCGGGGAAATTACTTCAACTAATTCTAACCGTTGTTGAATTTCAGCTTTTCTGAAACTATAATAAAATACTTTAGAGTTTTGGATGCTGTTGCGCTTCTTAAGCCGATTTCAAATACGCGATTAGCGCTAAGTACTGTAGTTTAGACTAAAAAATGAGCGCAGCTAAAAGTAGCGACCTTTGAATCTCAGGCAAACTGTTGCTTAAAAACTCAAGAGGGAGAAGATTAAATGGCTAACCTTGAAGACTTTTTACGTCGAGAAACCCGTTTTTTGACAGTGGGATAGCACGGGGCATTGGTACGTACCTTTCCTTTTTCCCAACCGGGGGATTTTCCCCTATGTTTAGGGATTTTAGTAGGAGTACCAATGTCAACTAAAAGCGACAACATGGATTGGGCAACAGGCCCAGGAGTTAAATTGATAGTAGCAGATTGCCAAGGAAGTCTATTCTCAATTACTAAATCTTGTGCCAGCCAGAGTTGCCAACTCATCAACGGCATTAAATCACTCCAACGCTCAGATTGTTCAGGAGTTCTCAATTTAGGCAATGTCCAATGCAATCTTTGCTTCGCAAACCGATACCAATGATCGACTCCAAAGCGTCGTAAATATTTGAACCAAACAGTTTCGCTTGGGTAGAGTTCGTTCTCCAACCCAAGCCAACCATAAGGGTGGAAACGGTTGACCATTTGACATGGGCTTCATTCTTAAGGGCCCGGATTAAATTGACTTTTTGTCCAGGGGCACGATAAAAATGTAAGTCAATCCATTGTCTGACTCGGACTTGTCCCAAATCGGGATGTTCATCAATTTCAATCGCAGTATCAGCTTCGAGCCATGTAGTTGGGTCGTTGAGTCTCATTTTTTGCCCGTGTTTCCGTGGTCTACCGCAGCCACTATATGCTGGTGGTGCTGACCATAAGCAGGCATTCTTTCGGACTCTCATTAAACAATCAGCAAGAATGGAAGCTTGCGCTAACGCTAATACCCAAGTTGCATTGCCATATTCGGGCGTCTAAGACTGCTAAAACTGGGTTGACGCTCTGTTCACAGACAAGTTTAAGTTGGGAAGCTGCTTGAAGTATGGGTGAAGACCCACTACTAATTCTTTCATGGAGTAGGGGTAATGCCCAACTTCCTTGTGCTTCAGGTATCCACGCAATTGTACTTTATCCCTGTCCAACAATGGAGCCCCTCTGATATTCATGGGTTCTGTCTTTTAATGTTTTGGCATCTGGTCTCCTCCATGCAGTGTGGTCGATTGCCACTAATATGTGTTCTGTTGGGGGTGCTTCTTTCTGTAATTGCTCCAGATACAACTCCATCAGTTTTTTTCGGTCTGGTCTACAGTCTTGTAACGCTTCATAGACGCTTGGCCATTGACGCTTGAATAATGGATTGAGTGAAAATTCCGCTAAACATGACGCATTCGGAGTGGTCATCACTGCATCCATGAGCTCTCTTGTTGCATCTTTCGCCAGCACCAATAACTCGTATGCTGCTTGACGAAAGTCCTTTAATCGTTCACTGTTCATTTAAGGAGTGGATAGGTTTTATTTTTCACCCTCATTCTCTCCTGGCGCGGTGGCTCTAGTTCTTCTTTTGCCACCGTTCTCATCTTTGGTTAGTCTAAACTACAGTGTATTAGGAATTGCAGCAAATATTGCGGGTAAAACCCACGTCTACAACCACTGACTAAAAACTAAATAATTTAGCTATGAACAGTACCGTCGGGTAAGATTGTACCTGTTAATGTAGTCCGGGTAAGTTTGACCATAACTCGATCGCCGTAACCGATTTTCGCTCCTGTTAAGTCAGCACCGCTCAAGTCAGCACCGCTCAAATCGGCTCCGATTAAGTTGGTTTCTCTCAAGTTGGCATTGATCAAACAAGCTCCTAACAAATTAGCCCGGAACAAGTTAGCTTGATGCAAATTCGCGCCTGTGAGATTGACGTTGTGTAGAAAAGCATCACTTAAGTCGGCTTCACTCAGGTTTGCATTGCTCAAGTTTCTCCCTGAAAAATCCTTTTCTTTTAAGGAAGCTCCTTTGAAGTTGGAACCGCTCAAATCGGGAGCTTGCGGCCCAGCTTGGCGGTAAGACTGAGATGGCGGTGGCTGCGATTGGTAGCGGGACGCCTCGGAATAGGGCCCTGCAGGGTTTCCCCCATAGTTTCCCGCATAATTTCCAGGATATTTTCCTGAAGAGGGTTCAGAAGAGTACCGCGGTTCTTTTGGGTTGGCCGGTGGTGGCTGAGTGTTTTGGTGCTGGGTGTTTGGATATTGAGTATTTCTGTACTGAGCGTTTTGGTATTGAGCGTTTTGTTGCTGAGCGTTTTGTTGCTGAGTGTTTCTGTACTGAGTATTTTGTTGCTGAGCGTTTTGTTGCTGAGTGTTTCTGTACTGAGTATTTTGTTGCTGAGCGTTTTGTTGCTGGGTAGTTTGTTGCTGAGTATTTTGTTGCTGAGCGTTTTGTTGCTGGGTAGTTTGTTGCTGAGTGTTTCTGTACTGAGCGTTTTGTTGCTGAGTAGTTTGTTGCTGAGTGTTTCTGTACTGAGCGTTTTGTTGCTGAGTATTTTGTTGCTGAGTGTTTCTGTACTGAGCGTTTTGTTGCTGAGTAGTTTGTTGCTGGGTATGTTTGTGCTGGGTGTTTTGTTGCTGGGTGTGTTTGTGCTGAGTATGTTTGTGCTGAACGTTCTGATTCTGACCTCTTGGTTGAATCGATCGCAATTGTTCGCGAGCTTGATTAATTTCCTTAATCTTCTCTTCAGCTTTCTGTAGTAGTCTGGGATTGTCTTTGGGGATGCGATCGGGGTGCCAAATGAACGCTAAATCCTTGTAGGCTTGGCTAATTTCTTCTCTGGAAGCTCCCGGCAACAGTCCCAGCACTTTATAGTATTGGTCGAGGTCGTTCATTGTACCACCTTTCGCTTTAAGAAATTAGAAATTAAAAATTAAGATCGGAGCAAAAGCCGTTCTCAAAGCTTGCGTGTCCGATCGTACATTAGATGAACAATAACTCAGCTAAGCCGCTGCTGGCAAAAAGTCTCGAATTCGCTGCAAGTATGTTGCGGCATCCTCCAGCATGGGAAAGTGAGCCGTATTCGGAATTATAACAAATTCTACTTTTTTGCTGAGGGAGGCTGCTTGCTCTCCCATGGTGGCGGGAATAATTTGGTCAAATTCTCCGGCCACAAGCAGTGTGGGAACACTCAGCCGCGCAAATTCTTGGGGCATTTCCTCGGCTGCTCTTTTACTGACTGCCGTCACCATTGTACCGATAGCAGCTTGCTCGTCTGCCATTAAAAAATCCTTTAGAAACGCCAGACTGACCTCTGTGGGCAGGGAACGGCGCAAAAACCGGGCCATAAATAGCCGATCGGCAAACGGGATGGATGCCAGCCAAGAGGGTCTAAATTTTACCACATAGCCACCGAATTTGTGAAAAGTTGTAAAAGATTTTTCGTCGTATTCAAAAATGCCACTGCAAGTGAGAATTGCTTTTTCTACTTTTTCGGGGTAAAGGTTGAGAAATAAAGTAGCAATTGATGCTCCTGTGGAGTGAGCATTGAGAAAGACGCGGCTTAAATTCAGAGATTCTAATAATTCAGCTAAATCGCGGGCGTAGGTTTCGAGTTCGTAGCTGGACTCAGGAGGCTCTTTTGGCAAGGGCGATCGACCAAAACCTCTCATATCGTAGAGCAAACAATCAAAATCATCAGCAATAGCCCGTGCCGTGCTTTCCCAGTAGCGCGCTGATCCCGCCCAGCCGTGCAGGAATACCATCACTGGTTTCCCGCTAGGTTGGGAACTGTTATCTGCCGTTATCCACTCGTAATAATGTTCTACACCGCGAATTGAAATGAAAGACATGATATTGATTTGGGATTTTTAGATTTTAGATTTTAGATTTTAACTCATAATTGTTCAGTAAATACCCAAATTCCCGACTTCTTTAAGAAGTCAGGAATTTCAAGACTACATCCATCAAAAAAATCTGCGTTACTCTGGGTCAATCCGCCCACATCTGCGGTCAAAAATTACCAACATAAAAACTAATCATAAATCTTAAGCAGCAGAAGCAGCCAACCAAAATAAACCATCTACCAAAAGCGTGCTTAACACTGCTCCGCTGAAAGCGCGCCAGTGAAGTTCTCGATCGCGCAAACTCAGCAAACCGACTGTTAGCAACACAGCGATTAAAACGAGAGCCCAACCTATGCCCCAAGGAGTTTCAATTTGACCAATCGCACTTTGAAAAATCGGCATAGCTAATTCCGGTTCCGCGTGCATCACTTGGCGCCAGTAGGGCATCAAGCCTGTTAAGTAAAAATATAAATCAGTAATGGCAGTGCCAAATAGCGAACCAAAGTAAAAATAGCTGCCAACTTTTCCCCAAGATTTGCCCAAGCACCAAATAGCAAAAGGCAAGCCAATTGCTTCTATAGGTAGATGTAAAATTGGTTCCCATCTAAACCAGCCCCAATAGATAGAACCTGCCAGCCAGCATCCGGCAAATCCTAATAATAAATCTCCCCAAAGTTGGGTTTTGGGGCGGAAAATTAGAATTAAACTCAGAACGAACCAGGGGATAGTTGATAGCAAACTGATGGTTGGATATAACCGAACTAACGGTGCTTGCACGAAGACTGGAATTGAGACTAAAAATGCTGAGGCGCTAAATATCAACCACTGTTTGATGCTGTTTGTTGTGGCTGAAGAGACAGAATTGTCAAGGCGGGCGATGGTGGCAATAGGTGCGATCGCTGAGGATACTAAATTTAGATTAAACAACTGATTGAACTCCGTATTGTTTCAATAGGTGGACTAAAAATTTTGCTGCGGTTGTGGGTGCGACAGTCTCAATGCCGCCGGCGGTTTGGCTGACGTGCCAGCCTTTTGCCGTTTGGGGAGCTCGCCATAAATCCAAATGTTCGATCGCGGGATCTGCATAAAAGCTTTCTCCACCGCCACCGAGAATTGCTGAACTCCAGTGCGTAAAGCGATCGTGGCTGATTCGGTGGATGGGAAAATTGCCCCCCAGGGGTACTCCCCAACCATCTAAGGCAAAAAAAGCCCCGACTTTGCCGCCAAGTTGCTGCCACATCCAAGCCGCCCCGATCGCCCCGGCTACTCCTGCCGAAAAGCTGACAAATACTAGACTTTCTCCTCCTAACTCTTCGCTGCACAAAAAGTGGAATATGTCAAGAGCTGAAAAAGGCGGGTATTTATGAGCGGGAAAAATCTTGACACGATCGACTATTTGCTGGTTTTGGCGATCGGCTGCCAGTCCCCAAAGCCCCGAAAGTCCCGTCAGGAAACAGTCGGTTAGCTTTGGTTCGTGGACTCCGGGGCAAATTACCAGTCTCATAGTTCGTCAAGAAAGTTAATATAGTTCGCAACATAACTTTATCATATAGCTACTATATCATATACTACCCCAGGGGATAGGGTGTTAAACTTATAATAGAGTCAAGTTTGAAGAGTATCCCCCCAAGTTAAATGCTGGGAACGCTCCAAACGGCATTAATCTGAGGCAAGGTCAGGGAGTCTTAAGAAAACATGAAACTTATCCCCCCCTGCCCCATCTCCTGTCAAGCTTAGCAAAGGCTGATTCTAGTTTTAAGCTGTTCTGTATTTAGATTTAACTTTTCCGGCGGCGTCGAAGCTGACCCCACAAAAGCTTAAAGAAACAGGATTGTGAAAATTAGAGGCCTGCCAGCTTAGCTGCCCTACGAATTTTGGGTCAGGGTCAATCGATTTTGGATTTTAGATTTGAGATTTTAGATTGACCCCACGGATAAATGCGGAGGCTTGAGGATTTTCGATTTGCGATTGATTCCACGGATAAATCACGTGGCGGGTACCATCAAGAAATTCTTGGTCAAAAAACCTACTTAGGACTGATGCTCATCAATCCGGTTTCTAGGATAAATAAGAGGTTTGACCGGGAAGTATGGGCGCAGAAATCGGGAATCAGCCCCGCGCACGTCAGTCGTGCGATCGCACACAAGGAAAAATCTCCGATTCTCCCTTCATCCTGCCTGGATCTCTTAGAATAAATAAAATTGAGGAATACAAAGTGGTTGCTTCTCCAGAAAAAATCGAGTACAAAACATCTGCAGCACCCGCAAGTAACGATCGCGTTGCTGTATTGCTGATGGGTTACGGCGAAGTCGAAAGCTACGACGATTTTGCCAACTACAACGAACAAGCTTTAAATTTGCTTACGGCAAAGTTTGCGCCAGTACCGCTTTGGATTTATCCGCCGCTGGCGAAGATTTTAGCAATCTTTGACTTGCACGAGTGGAGTCACCAACACGGTCAATTCGTTTCGCCGCACAATGCAATTTTTGAACAGCAGCGCGCTGGGATTGAAAAGAATTTACAGGAGAAATGGGGCGATAAAGTAAAAGTGTTCAAAGCTTTTAACTTTTGCGCGCCATTTTTGCCGGAACAAGTAATTCCGCAAATTCAAGCAGAAGGATTTGACAAAATTCTGATTTATCCGCTGTTGGTAGTTGATTCTGTTTTCACCAGTGGCATTGCAGTCGAACAGGTGAATAAAGCTTTAGCACAAACCTTTGATGGTAAGGAACATTGGGTAAAAGGACAGCGCTACATTCCTTCTTTTTACGATGAACCTGCTTACATCCAGCTAATGGCGGATTTGGTTGAAGAGGAAATTAAGAACGATTTAGCTGTAGCGCATTTGCCTTCTCAGATTGGGATTGTGCTGATGAATCACGGTTGTCCGCACAAGGCGAAGGGCTTTACTTCGGGTATTGTGGAAAGTCAAGCTTTGTACGATCGCGTGCGGGAACGTTTGATGTATCGCTATCCTTTGATTTCGGTGGGTTGGCTGAACCACGACACGCCGCTGATTGAATGGACGCAGCCGGATGCGACGTTGGCTGCGAAGAATTTGATCGATTTGGGTGCAACTGCGATCGTCTTTATGCCGATCGGATTTGCCACAGAAAATCACGAAACTTTGTTAGATGTAGACCACATTATTGAGTCTTTGCAGAAACAGCGTCAAGGAGTTACTTACCGCAAATTGCCTTGCGTGAATGACCATCCAGAGTTTCTGAAAATGGCGGCTGAGTGGGCAAATCCACAGATTGAAGCGTTGTTGAGTGAAACTGCGGTTGCTGTTAATCCGAGTTTG
The DNA here is from genome assembly GCF_036700645.1 of Microcoleus sp. S36b_A4. Taxonomy (NCBI): domain Bacteria; kingdom Bacillati; phylum Cyanobacteriota; class Cyanophyceae; order Oscillatoriales; family Microcoleaceae; genus Microcoleus; species Microcoleus sp. S36b_A4. The sequence goes on from NZ_JAUBPI010000073.1 coordinate 13,423, forward strand.
GCTGCGGCGCAGCGCGAGCACAGTCATTCTCATGAAGGGCACGGTCATTCTCATGGGGGACACGGGCATTCTCATGGTGATCACGGGCATTCTCATGGGGATCATGGGCATTCTCATGGCGGGCACGGGCACAGTCATTAATTAATTGAGTTAAAAAGTCGATCGTCCCTTGCTTTTTTTAGAGAAGGGGCGATTTGCTTTATTATTGAGAGAGCGATCGCAATTTTTGAAAAAAGTATGAAGAAAAAAGTTCTCCACTTTGTTAAAAGCCAGGTATTACCAACCGTTGTTTATTGCTGGAATGTTGGAGGAAGAATACCTGATTTAAATCAACCTCATTGGTCTGTTGATATAGACTCTAATCCTTATAGAATCTACTGTGAATAGATGGCTAATGTTGCCAAATCGTCTCGTGGCTTTACTTATGATGAAGCAGAAAAATGGTTATCTGAAACTTTGATTAAATTAGACTTAAATCGATTTCCTCAATGATTAATTTTGATTGATAAATCAGGTTTCTGAAGACAAAACTGCCAAAAACTGCACAGTTATCGACATCAGACTTATTAAAAGCCCTACAATCATTGGATATACTGTTATTCCGGGATGCGGAAAAGCATGGTAAATTCCCCTCATACTCACCAAATTGTCTGAATAGTGGTTAACGCTTGAATTTTCGCGTCGCGGGTGACTAAGGGAAGACTCAAGGATAAAGCAGTAGCGGCAATAATTCTGTCTGGCATATCAGGCACTATATCGCGGGGAATCTGACGCAGAGTTTGTGCTGTTATTAAATCCAGAGAGGCTATTTCTAACCCAGTCCCCGAATCAGATAAAGCATTAATTAACTGCCGAAAAGCCTCTTCGGGCAATCGATACCTTTCCACTAAATAGCCTATTTCTACCACAGAAATCGCCGATACATAAATCAGAGAGCCTTCTGCTAATGCTGCATCCAAAGCATTCATTGCGGTTGGCGATAATCGAGCAGTCTCCCGCAAATACCAGATAATTGTATGAGTGTCGGCGACAACGGCTGTCATTAAATATCCTCTCTTGGAACATCTTCCCACATTTCTTTTCTAGCTTGGGCAATATCTTCTTCCGTGATATTGATATCTAAATTAGCCCACATTCCTTTGACGCTTTTTAGGGATCGTTTAAGAAGAGTTTTTTGTTGAAGAAATTCAGCAAAATCTAAAACTTCTTGCTGCCGTTCCGGGGGCAATGCTCGCAACTTATCTAAAACTGCTTGCTCTAAATTCATCGTTTATTTTCCTCCGTAATTACTCCAAAATAATCGTCACGCCTTTGCTTGGAAAATCTAAAAAATGTTTTTTCAACCTGACTATTTTGTATTTAACGGTAATTTACTGGCATCCGAGTACCCTCTGCTTTTAGTATATAACCAATTTATTCTGAAAAGTACCATCCATAGCGTTCATATTCGTCGCCTCCGAAATCTAGGATAACATCACTGTTTAACCTGAGATCTGGCATAATTGTCAATAAGCCTTTGATGGGTGTCCTAAAAACCCACCGCACAATAAAATTTAACTATTGTGGAACAGGCCGGAAAGCCTGCTTTTGAGAATAGTTTAAAATGTGGGTTTAACTAGACATACTCTTGATTTGAGAAGAATCCTTAAGCTAGAGACTATACTAATTGATTTGCGATCGCCCCAACCAACTTATCCATCTCCGCCTCAGTTGTAAAATAGTGAACACAAGCCCGCACACAATCAGGATTAAGAATAGTCCTTACCATAATTCCCTCTTTCTCCAACAAATCGACAAGCTTTTTGTGCGGCATCCCATTAGTTAATCGAAACGAAACCAAACCAGCTTCCGGCGCAGATTTCCGCAAACATTCCACATCGGGAAGTTCCGACAAACGCTGCCAGAGATACTTACTCAAACGGCAGATTTCTGAATACCTTTCCTCGATCGTACCCCATTCATGTTGCAGGGCGATCGCACTCCGCAAACCCGCATACAAAGGATAAGCCGAAGTCGCAATTTCATAGCGCTGCGATCCAGGCTTCCAGCCAAGGACTTTAGCATTAGCATCCGTCACAATTCCCCGCCAACCGATAAACACCGGATGCAAATCTGCCAAAGCTTCAGCGCTCACATAAAGTCCGCCCAAACCTTCCGGGCCGCACCACCATTTGTGACCAGTAAAAGCATAAAAGTCAACCCCCGATTCAATCAAATTCAAAGGCAAAACCCCCACAGATTGAGCCGCATCAACTAACACCCTAACTTTGTGCTTCTTTGCAGAAAAATCCTCTTGTCTCCCCCCTTGAATCAGGGAAAAATCCTCTTGCCTATCCCCTTGAATCAGGGAAAAATCCTCTTGTCCCCCCCCTTGGCAAGGGGGGGTTAGGGGGGGTTCATGACATACTTTCACAATCTCAGCCAGAGGCAAAACTTGGCCAGTATTCCACAAAATGTGACTGATTACCAACAAGCGAGTATTTGGCCGCAAACTATCAGCAATCACCGCCACCGGATCACCTTCATTCAAAGTAGCCGCCAACGGACAAACCGAAACCTCAATGTTGAAACGGCGCTGAAGTTCCATTACACTAGCTACAATGCCGGGGTGTTCGCAGTCAGAAAGCAGCAAATGGTCGCCTGCTTTCCAGTCAATGCCCCACAGCGCAATATTGCAGCCGACGGTGACATCTTCAGTTAGGGCGATGGTTTCAGGAGGTACAGCCAACTCAGATGCGATCGCACGTCGCGTCAGCATCGCCTCCTGAACCACCCAAGCCCCCACTTCCGCCGAAAACGGCCCCCCAAGCTGCACCCGTTTGTAAGCCTCATAAATCACCCCTAAAGCAGGCTCAGGCAGCGGTCCTTGTCCGCCGTAGTTAAAATAAGCTTTATTGGCCAAAGCTGGGAATTGTTGGCGGTGATTGTCCTTTGTCATTTTTTTTGGGGAATTATTGATAGCGTTAATATTGAATAACTAATGCTGTGAATTTTATACCTTTTGCCGGATACTCTATGCCTTGCGAATACTAAATGTTAATAACTGACAAACTGCTACTTTCCTATCAACGATGCAATCTCCGAGCTTTTTTAGACACCTGCGGAGACTGGAAACAACTAGATCCCCCCAGCGACTTTTTGCTGAAACTGATGCGCGACAGCGCGACATACCAGCAGCAAGCTTTGGAACACGAGACTTACCAACAACCATATTATCCTAGAGGGGATTGGGAAGCCGGCGCGGCCGCTACATTGAGTTTAATGCAGCAAGGGGTCGATCGCATTTACCGAGGAGTTCTGATCCAGGGCGAATTCGGCAAAACCAACGCCGCAACAACTTCTGTGGTAGGAATTGACAGTCAATATTTCCCAGAATTTGGCGAAATCCCCGAAACTCCCGTTCATCTTTCATCCTCCAATCTTCACTCTTCCAACATTACCCTGATCAGCCGCCCCCATTTATTAATCAAACAGCCGGGACAATCAAAATTTGGCAATTGGAGTTATATTACTGCGGATATTTGGCTTAGCAAGCGACCAAAACAAGAGTATCAAATTATCGCAGCTTTTCACGCCCAAGTTTTAGCTTCCGTACAGGAAACAATGCCCGAGGCTGCGTGGCTGATGCTGCGAAAAAAAGGGTGGTGGCAGGTGAATCTCGACCAGCGAACTCCTCAGATGTTCGAGATTTTAGACAACTGCCTTCAGATGATAGAAAATCGGGATAAACCAGAGGTGTTCATTTCCCGGCAAAAGTGCAATCTTTGCGGTTGGTATACTATCTGTCACGCCGAAGCCGAATCTATTAAACATCTTTCCTTATTGCCGGGAGTTACTGCCAGCCGCTATGCTAGACTAAAAACTCTCGAAATTACTGATGTAGAAGCTCTCGCTAATGCTAGTTCCAAACTGCTGGCTGAGTATCCCGAATTCCCGGACAGAGTTGCTTTTGATGTGGTGCAGCAAGCTCAATCGCACTTGCTAAATCAACCGCTGTTGCGGGAAGAAGGAAGTTCGGCAACGGATTTTGTAACGGATGTAACGGATGTCAGGAAGAAGGAAGAAGGAAGAGGGAAGAAGGAAGAAGGAAGGCACGACACGGATTTTGACGCGGATACACTGATTAACGATCGAGAAGAACGTAGAAGTGAGAATTCAGAAGAAATTAACTCATCTGAAATAGTACCAGATATTGTAGACAATATCTTGAATGACATCGCAGTTGAGGAAGTAAAAATTAGAGAAAATAAACCTGCGATATCTTCTATACCTGCGCCAATTCTCCGCAAGAAACCAATTCCCTATTCCCAATCAGTCTTTTTGCCGATCGCCCCAATCGAACTCTACTTTGATATTGAAGCGGAACCAGAGTTAAACTTAGATTACCTCCACGGAGTCTTAGTGGTTGATAGGTACAACAATACGGAAAAATTCCACGGTTTTTTAGCAGAATCAGCAGCAGAGGAAGGTGCAATCTGGCAGCAATTTTTAGAATTAATGTGGGCTTATCCCATTGCTCCGATTTTCCACTTTTGCGACTACGAAGTCAAGACTTTTAAGCGACTGGCTAAACTTTACAATACTCCCGCTTATTTGTGGAAACCTGTGCTGAAACGGTTTGTAGATATTCACAAACAAGTGACACAAAAAGCGATTATGCCCGTGGAAAGTTACGCACTTAAACCAATTGCCCGCTGGCTGGGTTTTGACTGGCGAGATGCTAAGGCTAATGGTGCTCAGTGCGTCTGCTGGTACGACGATTGGCTCAAAACTGGCGATCGATCGCTCTTGGAGGCGATCGTCCGCTACAATGAGGACGACTGTCGTGCTACTTATGTGGTTAAAGATTGGTTGACCAATTTTTTGCTGAATCATGAGCCGTGATTTTTAGATTTAATGAACCGCGAAGACGCGAAGGGCGCGAAGGAAGAAAGGGAAGAGGAAGATAGGTAATAATGTATTTATTGGTAAAATGCGAAAGTTAGCAAAAGCAACTATATTTATTGTCTGTTTTTTGATGGCAGCAAGTGTTGCTATTTGGGTAAACCAGTCAGCTCAATCTTTCGCCGTTACGAAAATAGATTTTATCGGCAGAGCAATATTTCCTACAGGTTCTCCGTTTCAGGGTACGGAAATTGGCGGACTATCGAGCATTACTTATGATGCCGAGAAACAAGTTTATTATGCCATTTCTGATGACCGCAGCAGCAAGGCTCCGGCGCGCTTCTATACTCTCAAAATCAACTTGCAATCGGGTAAACTGGAAAAAGAGCAAATTACTTTTACTGGTGTGACTACTTTATTAGATGAAAAGGGCAAAGGTTTTCCTGAATTAAGTTTAGATCCCGAAGGGATAGCTTTTACGGGCAATAGCGTGTTTGTTTCTTCTGAGGGAGATGTCGATCGCCAAATAAATCCTTTTATCAAAGAGTTCTCCATCGATGGTAAACTCCTGAAAACGCTGGCAATTCCTGAACTATTTTTGCCGGATGACAAAGGCACTAAAGGCATCCGCAACAATCTATCATTTGAAAGTTTAACTTTAACGCCCGATCGCAAATACCTATTCACCGCTACCGAAAACGCCTTGGTTCAAGATGGCGCCGTAGCTTCCCTGGAAACCGGGACTCCGTGCCGGATTTTGCGCTACGATGCGGTGAGTGGCAATCCAGAAGCATCGTTTCTCTACATCACCGAACCGCTACCCGCTGGTGCGAATCCTGTGGGAAAATTAACTAGCAACGGTTTAGTGGATTTGTTGGCGATCGACGATAACCGCTTGCTGAGTTTAGAGCGTGCTTTCTCCCTGGAAACCGGCACAACTATCAGAATTTTTGAGATTTCTCTGGAAAAGAGCGATCGTATAGAAGCACTCGAAAGCCTCAAAAGCCGTCTCAGCGAGGTTTCTCCCGCTCAAAAACGCCTGCTGCTGGATTTGGAAACCCTGAAAATTCCCCTAGACAACATTGAGGGGTTGACATTTGGCCCCGTCCTGGCGGATGCTAGCAGAGGTCTGATTTTGGTGAGCGACAACAACTTCAGTCCCCTGCAAGAGACTCAAATTTTGGGCTTCCAAATAAAAGTTCAACAAACCTCTTGACAAAAGGTGAAGTGATAGGCATAATAGAAATTGTGCCTGAAAAAACGGCAAAACGAGGGACAGTAGTTCAATTGGTTAGAGCACCGCCCTGTCACGGCGGAAGTTGCGGGTTCGAGCCCCGTCTGTCCCGTTCTCTCGTAGTCAAGCTTTTAAACTTTGATTGTTTTGATTGGATCTAGTACTGATGTAGTTTGCGCTCAAAATGCGACCACTGCGTAAGATTTTTCCTAAAAAGCAAGGAAAAGGAAATGGCATCCGTTTTAGATTGACTGTTGGGGGCAAGATTTCCTTTTGACCCTTTGCCCGTTTGATTAACTCCCAGCAGCGCTCAAAGGTGCGAGGAAATAAAGGGTCGGGCGATCTGATATGTCAAAACTAGGACTATCGGCACGAGGATCGGAATAGCAACTAGCAATCCCCATTTGCCAAACCTAAGTTTTTGACCGTCGGATTTGAACAGGAAAATCACAGCGGCAATTCCCATAAGTATCCAGAGACCGCCGAAGCCCATGAAGACTGTATAGCCTGCATCTTGCATTTTTTTTGACCTTTAATATGTAGTCTATCTTTAATGTTAGTTGCAGCCTGTTTCTGCTGACATCTTCTGATAGATCGATCGCACTTATTAAATATGACTCATTTCGAGTTTGGTTGGCAGCGGCCCTGACTTGGGCACTCGATCCGCTGAGTTCGATCGCTCATAATAGTTGCTAAATCCGGCCTTCCCGTCAGCTTCAACCGCCAGTCAGCCCAAATTCCGTACAGCCAATTGGCGATCGCCCCGATCACTGGTAACTTAGTAACTGCATAAATCCATCCCATCCCTAAAATCTCGTAGGTGCGACGAAAAACCTCCACATTTTTAATTGCCGTACCGTCGGGTAATATCGCATGAATCCGACCCATCGCTGTTTCGTAGTCGATTCCGCCGTGGGCCTCCGGGTTGTAGCCATCATCCGCGATATCCACAAACGACACTAAACCTCGCCCCGCGTCGCGTTTTTTCAAGAAATTAACCTCCCGCACGCACAGAGGACATTCACCGTCGTACAGTAACTCAATCTGCCAAGCAGGCGCAACAGACTTGGGTGAGGGCGCAACAGATTCGGAAAACTCGGTTTTAGTAGCAGACATAGGGAAATATATTTTAATGTCGTCGATCGCACACAAACATTTTACAAGGATAAATATTTATCAGGTGCGCCTTGGGTACTCCTAAAGCAGTTATTTGTGCTGTGAAAAATAGTCCCAAAGGTGAATCCAGTCTTGGCCGCCCGCAATGCTAATATCATCAAGATGGCTTCTCGTGCCTTGCCGGAAACTTTCGCCCGATCGCCCGATCGTCGAAGATAGAACAATTCGAGGCAAAGCACCTGCCAAGCACAACTGTTAATTCGGCAACAAAATATAATAAAATTTAAAGTCTTAAACATCAGCTATTCCCCCAACCAGCAAATCGCCCAATCTAAAAGCAAAAATCTACATGAATGTCAGAGTCCGTCTAGCCCCCAGTCCCACCGGAAACCTACACATCGGTACCGCCAGAACCGCCGTATTCAACTGGCTGTTTGCCCGCAACCAAGGCGGCAAATTCATCCTGCGGGTAGAAGACACAGACGTAGAACGTTCTAAAAGCGAATACACCGATAACATCCTCGAAGGCCTCACCTGGCTGGGTATGAACTGGGACGAAGGCCCGAGTTTTCAGTCGCAGCGTCTGGAAATATACCGCCGAGCAGTCCAAACCCTTCTAGACAATGGACTCGCCTACCGCTGCTACACCACGTCGGAAGAACTCGACGAAATGCGGGAAGCACAAAAAGCCAACAAACAAGCCCCCCGCTACGACAACCGACACCGCAACTTGACAAGCAAAGAGCGCGCAGCTTTTGAAGGCGAAGGGCGACAAGCTGTGATTCGGTTTATCATCGACGACGATCGCATGATCGCTTGGAACGACATGGTGCGCGACACCGTAACCTGGAAAGGTAGCGACCTCGGCGGCGATATGGTAATTGCCCGTGCATCCAGCGGTGGCGTCATCGGCCAACCCCTCTACAACCTCGCAGTAGTTGTCGATGACATCGACATGGGCATCACCCACGTCATTCGTGGCGAAGATCACATCGGCAATACTCCCAAACAAATATTGCTCTACGAAGCTTTGGGCGCGACAATCCCAGAATTTGCCCACACGCCGCTGATTTTAAACTCCCAAGGACAAAAGCTTTCTAAACGCGACGGCGTAACCTCGATTTCTGACTTCAAAGATATGGGCTACCTGCCCGAAGCTTTAGTTAATTACATGACTTTGCTCGGTTGGACTCCGCCAGATTCAACGCAGGAAATATTTACACTGTCGGAAGCAGCAGAATTATTTACATTCTATCGAGTCAACAAAGCTGGTGCAAAATTTGATTGGGATAAACTCAATTGGCTAAACAGTCAATACCTGCACAAAATGCCAGTGCCGCAATTGACAGATTTGCTGATACCTTATTGGTGGCAGAAAGGCGGTTATGAGTTTGACTTGGAGGCAGACCGCCCCTGGCTCGAACAAATAGCTGCTTTAATCGGCCCGAGTCTCGTTCGCTTAACCGATGCTGTGGATATGTGTAAGGTTTTCTTCTCCACCACGGTGGAATACGAAGAAGAAGCACTCGCACAGTTGCAGCAAACAGGGGCTGCACAGGCTTTACAAGCAGTTGTAGAAGCGATGGAAAGTCATTCGTCCCTGACATCAGCGGAAGCTCAGAAAATCACTAAAAAGCTCAGTAAAGAGAAAAATCTTAACAAAGGGCTAATTATGCGATCGCTCAGAGCCGCTCTGACAGGTGCAATGCACGGCCCCGACCTGATAGAATCTTGGGTAATCCTTCACCAGCGAGGAACGGCTAAAACCCGTTTGCTTGATGCCATTAGCAACTTGAATTTGCCTGGTGTTGGTGTGGCGGCCGAAACTCCAACCCCAGAACAATCAAACGCAGAAACAGTCGCCGAAACTCCTGCTACAGAACAGCCAACAGTCGAAACACCGACTGTGGAAACAGCAGCGGCCGAGGTGCCAGCAGTCGAAATATCGCCTGTGGAAACAGTCGAAATATCGCCTGTGGAAACACCCGGAACGGAGGTTTCAGCAGTCGAAATATCGCCTGTGGAAACAGCCGGCACCGAGGTTTCAGCAGTCGAAATATCGCCTGTGGAAACAGCCGCAGCAGCAGTTGAAATACCTGCAGCCAACCAGCAAAAAACTATTGCGAGTGGAGAAATGACTTCATCAAACGAACCAGAAACAACCGTTATCATCACCGAAATTCCTGCCGGAAATGAAGCAGACAGTTCCAGCGATACCACAAAAGTCATAATTACCGACGAAACACCAAGCCAGAGCCAGCAGATCAAAGAACAAATTATCGCAATTTTGTCCGAGTTTCCCGCTTACATCGGCAGCTTTTACGAACAGTACAAAAGTCCCCTGACTGTTATCGGTGTAATTGTAGCCTCGATTATCTCTTTGAAAGTGCTTTTGGGGATAATAGATGAACTCAACGACATTCCCCTGCTAGCACCCACATTCGAGCTAATTGGTATCGGATACACCGGGTGGTTTATCTACCGCTATTTGCTGCGATCGTCCAATCGGCAACAATTAGCTCAAGAAATTCAAGCATTGAAAGAACAAGTTTTCGGCAAAAAGTCCTAAACTTTTGCTGTAATTTGTTTGATTTGTGCCCGACATTGATAACTTTAAATAAGTTGTTAGTGTCGGGTTTTTAAATGACTAATCACTGTTGACTGTTGACTGTTGACTAATGACTAATCACTAAACCCCAGCAGCAGTAAAAGCCGCCCAATAATAAGGATTGGCAAAAGGATAGGGTTTGCGGTTGCGAATTTGCTGCAAAGAAGCCTCCGCAATCAGGCGAGAACTTTGAGAAAGCCGATCGAACATTTGCGAAATTTGAGGTTGAAAATCCGCCAGCAACACCTCCAATTCCTCGCTAGTCAAATCCCGCAGCCACCTTTGAGCCTCCCCCAGGGCGATCGCCACATCTCCCACCTGCAACCGAGAAAACCGTCCCAGATTTTCATAAAACTTGCTCGTCAGCAGCAGCGTAGAAACATCATTCACCTTCCAAAGACTGCTAACCACACTAGACGTGCCAGCATACAACAAACCCGCCGACAAACCCACAAAATCTCCTCCAGCACCGCTAACTCCGCCAGCGGCAATTTCGCAACCAGATAAAGTAACTAAAAAATATTGCCGAAAATCCAGATTAAAAATTTCCTCCAAACTCAGAGAATCATTCCTCAAAAACACGGCGGATTTCAGTGGCCAAGCCAAATTAAGCAAACTCAAACAAGCAAAGTGAGCGCATTTCTTATGCTGCAACTGCCCTATTTGCTGGGGTAAATTCCCATTATTAGCAGACATTTCTTGGGAAAAAGCCTCTTTAATTGCCGGCTTATGTCGCACAACTTCTGTACTGGCAAAATACTGGGAAATAGTGCCGATTTCAATGTTGCTGTAGAACGCATCTCTGGTGAAAGTTGGAATTGCCAAAAGCTGCTGCAAACCGGGTTTGTACCGACCAATAGCCGCTCCGTGTGCACTTTGTCTCAACAGCAATAGCTGACAGCTAGGAGCATAGCGAATTCCTCCGGCAAATCGATCGATCAAAGAAGCAGCAGGCGCTGCAACGTCGCCAAAAGACGAACTTTGAGAAAAATCCGAAAGGGTGTAGGTTTCCACATCAAAACCGCTGCGATCACTCCACCCAGACCTAAAAATTCCCCCACCGTCATCAAACCCGTCTCTCCCCGCCAAAGGCAAAGCGTGGAGTGGCAAAGCGTGCAAAAATCGGTGCGGCACAAAAATCAGCCGATCGCAATTATCGGGAATCAGCGCCACCACTCGATCGATTTCCAGCATCGTAGCCAAGCGTTTGAGGCGAGTCTGGAGATGATTGATCCAGCGACCTTTTTGTTCAGAATAAGCGGTGAGGTACTCCTGGGCCCAACTTTCGGCAGCCAAAGCATTTTCCGACGAACACAGGTGAACGGCGGGATATTGTGCACTCTTTACCACCACAAAAGCAACCAGCAACTCCCCCAAACTCGCCCACACCACAGCAGCGCAATTGTCATCAGGCAACAATTGGCGAATTTGCTCAAAAGCGATCGGTTCAACTTTGTGAGCGAGGCTGAAGAAAGGGTCGTTTGCCTGCACCTCCCGCGCAATCAACCTATCAAACTGCTTCCACAATTGATTTAAGTGCATGAAGTCCGAGTTCGGCAGTAGAGAACCGCTGCTCAAACCTTGGCTATCGCCCTCAGAAATCAAGGTCGTGTTTGGCTCAGGTTCTCCCTGTTCTTGCTGCCGCTGTTCCCCCGCTATTTCCAGTTGCAGGGACTCCAACTCGCTTCGCACCGCTGCAGGAATTTCGGCTTTCGGAGTCAAGTAACATTTAACCAGCAGTTGTACCAAATTCCGATTTTTGTGGCGTTCGGCGTATTCCAGAGCCTTAGCGTAATATTCAGGTTGGCTGGCGCCGAGTTCGAGGCAAACTTGCACCAGGCATTTATAGAGTCCAGCCCAAGTGCGGGTTAATTTGACTTTTGCGGTACTCGTCCGTGAAGCGTAGCTATCCCGTAGGGAATCGCCAAAATCGACTGTATCAACCCCAACTTCGCAACGCAAGAATTCCACAGTATCGACAGCAGCAGTAAAAACCCCGTAGGCGCGAAGCAAGTCGCCTCGAATTCGGTAAGCTTGACCCAAATAAAATAAAATTTCAGCCCAGCGGTGGGGATAGGTTTCGCGAGTGTAGACTTGACAGGCGCTTTGATAGCAGCCGATCGCGCTTTCCATGTGGGACAAGTTTTCCGCCTCCGTCAGTTGCGAATAAGCCCTGCCGAGATAAATTTGCAGCATTGCCCAGCGGTTGGGATAGGCTTGCCTGGTGTAGACTTCGCCCGCATTTTGATAGCAGGCGATCGCGCTTTTGAGGTTGCGGTTTTTTTCCCCTTTCACGTGTTCGCAGAAAGCGCGGCCGAGGTAGGCACACAGCATTGCCCAGCGTTCGGGAGATTTTTGGCGGTTGCAAAACAGCAAAGCATTTTGATAGCAGGCAATCGCCATTTCCATATTTTCGGCTTTTTCCCCTTTCACCCGCCGACTGTAGATCCTACCGAGGTAAGTTTGGATCGAAGCCCAGGCTTCGGGAAATTTGATGCGGGTGTAGACTTGTAAAGCATTTTGATAGCAGACGATCGCCATTTCCAAATTTTCCACCGGATCGCCTTTGATGCGATCGACAAACACCCGGCCCAAATTCCTTTGAGTCGTCGCCCACTGCTGCGGAAAAGCTTCCCGAGTCCGCACCTGCAAAGCTCTCTGATAGCACGTAACCGCGTATTCCAGATTTTCGGCTCGGTTGCCCCCCAGCAATTCGCAGTAAGCATTTGCCAAATTATTTTGAGTTGTGGCCCAACGCCGGGGAAACACCTTGCGGTTGTAGACTTGCAAAGCATTTTGGTAGCAAGCGACTGCCAGTTCCAGATTTTGGGCTCGGTTGCCCCGTAGTCGGCGGCTGTAAGCACGGCCGAGATTGTTTTGAGTGCTCGCCCACTCTTCCCCGAAAGCCTCGCGGCTGCGAACTTGCAGCGCGTTTTGATAGCAGGCGATCGCCTGTTCTAGATTGTCTGCAGGATCTCCCCTGAGACGCTCGCTGTAAGCGTTGCCCAGATTATTTTGCAGCGTCGCCCACTGTTCCGGGTACTGTTCGGGCGTGCGTACTTGTAGGGCATTTTCAAAGCAAGCGATCGCCTGTTCGATATTTTGAGCCTTATCACCTTTGGGGCGATCGCTATAAGCGTTGCCCAGATTGTTTTGCATCACCGCCCATTCTTGGGGAAAGTCTTTGCGGGTAAACACCTTAGCAACTGTTTCGTAACCGGCAATTTCGATTTCCAAGTTATGAGCCTTGCTGCCGAGGGGAAACCGCCCAATTTTGTTGCTCAGATTGCCGATTAACGCTGCAATGCGCCTAGTCTCCGATTCTTTGGCAGCAGGGAGCACCAAAGTGGCCCAGTGGCGCAGCAGTTGTGCGAAATTCTGGTCGAGTTTGTCTAAATGGTTTCTCAGCAGCGAGTACAGGTGCTGCGAATCAGCGCCGCGCGCCACTGCCTGCAAGACTTCTGCTAAAAAAGCCAGATATGCTGCCCCGGTTGCGGGCAATTTATAATTCCCTTTTGCAGATTCTAAGGGTGCGATCGCCCTTTGGAAAAATTTTGCAGCTTTCAGCAAACTTTCTCGCGTCAGTGCCGGTTCTTCCAAATAAAGCGTTTGCACGAACCCAAAGTCGATCGACTTTGGGTTCGTCCTCAAAATCAAATCTATTCCTGAGTCCCCAGGATTTTCCAGCAGCGCTTGGAGCATATTAACATCAGTTTTGCGACGCTGTTCGTCCATCGTGCATTCCGCCAAACTATTAACCATAGGAGCGCTGATTCTGTGCAACCAAGTGAACTACCCACCCCTAAATCGTAGTACCGAATATAGTAGGGGCTTCTGTACTCATAGGCGAGTGCCTTAGCTGAGACTTTCGTCCAACCTTTGGTCTTACCTCGCATCCTAAAGCAGAAACGGTTGAACTTTCCGCCTTTAGTGTTTTGATAGCTTCTGCTTTCATCTTTATCGGTGCATTCCCCTCCCGATCGCGATCGCTAGCACAGTGAGGACAAGTCCCTTCCCTCATATCTAATGGCATCTCGGTCATTTGATCGAAACAATTAGAACAAAGTTTGGAAGTGGAAACCCCTCTATCAATCTCGACTAAGTTCCCGCAATCAATGCCCGCAATCTTACCTTCTTTTGTTGTCTGGTTCTCAGCTTGGATTTCAGTCAGTATAGATGCAAGATATTTCCCTGAATATTTTTTACTAATAATTGAATTATGAATTTCACCCTCACTTAATCTATATCTATTTATTTGGGGCTTAGTTATTTCGATATACCGGAAAATTCTAGTAACCGCTACCAATTTGACGTTTTTAGGATACTGAAATGACTGTTTTTTATCTTGAGGTGGGAACTTATAAAAACCCGCCAATCTATCAAAAAAATTTTTGTAGGCAGTGGTTAAATTGAGCGTAGTAAATTGCAAAAATTGGCTGTATAACTCACCTAACCATCCACTTTTATCTAATTTTTTGAGAGTCAGTAAAAGTGTGTTTAACCCGAAGCAGCCAAGTCCTTTACCAGTTTTTTTATAAACTTCAATTGATTTATTTAGACCATAATTAGACCACCAACGCGCACACCCAAAAGTTGAAGCTACTTGTATTTGTTGATTTTGGGTAGGATACAAACTAACTTGGATAGCCTGGTGTAGCAATCAACATCACCTCCTTGGTTCTTCTATTCTCTCACAATATACAGTATACAGTTGATGATCAAAGCATTACGAAAAAATTTTTTTTGTGACGAGGATTACATCTTTTCTCTCTTGAAAGCGATAAGCAAAATTACTTGAGGATGCAATCGTCATCACCCGCCCTTCCCACTATAACGGTACTCGGTTTAGTGGGAAGGGCCCGAAATAGTTAAACCAGGATTCACCAGTCCCAACAGACACTCACATAGCGAAACTAGCACCTACGATCGCTAATAGTATGATTTTGCGCGTGCCTCTTGAGTAAAATCGCGGTTAAAGGCACCGTCACCATGTGGGGGCGGGTTTCACAGGCCTTTCTAAAATTGAAAAACCCGCCCCCACAGACTTGCAGCGGGGCGGGTTTACTTTTACCCCGATCAGACTTACGCTAAGAAACCTGGTTTCTGGGAAAATATTGGGTTTAGTAACGAGAAATCTTGAAAGAAACCCGGTTTCTGAGGAAGAGTGTGTCCTGGACTAAGTGAGTTATCTAGGATATTGCGCGAGTTTCAGCGCTACAGCTAACAAAAAGCAACTCAGTAGATTTTACTGTACCGCTTGAGAACGCAAGGCTGACTCCACTGCCTGCAGAGCTCGATCGACTTCAGCGGCGGTGACAATCAGCGGCGGGACAAACCTCAGCACTTTCGGGCCTGCAGGAACCAACAAAACTCCTGCGGCGATCGCAGATTTGACGATATCAGCGGATGTAAGTTCGATATCAGCTTGCAATTCCATCCCAACAATCAAACCCCAGCCGCGCACTTCGGCAATTAAATGCGGATATTCGGCCGCCAACTTGTTGAGGCCTGCTTTCAACTGTTCCCCGCGCTGCTGCACGTTTTCCAGAAGGTTTTCCCGTTCCAAAGTTTGGCACACGCACAAAGCTACAGCGCAAGCAAAAGGATTGCCGCCGAATGTGCTGGCGTGACTTCCCGGTTCAAATACATCGCAGGAAGATTTGCACAGCATAGCGCCGATCGGGATACCGCCACCTAACCCTTTCGCAGACGTAAAGATATCCGGTTCAATGCCGAGGTTTTCGTAGCCCCAGTATTTGCCGCTGCGTCCCATCCCGACTTGCACTTCGTCGAGAATGAGCAAAATGCCTTTTTCGTCGCAAATTTCCCGAATGCGCTGGAAGTAAGCGATATCTCCGGGGCGAACTCCGCCTTCGCCTTGCAGGGCTTCCAGCATAATTGCAGCTACTTGGCGTTCGTCTTTGTCGAGTTGCTCGATCGCACTTTCGATCGCACTAATATCGTTGTAGGGCACATAGTGAAATCCGGGAACTAAAGGGCTAAAACCTTTCTGGTATTTAGGCTGTCCCGTTGCCGTAATTGTCGCCAAAGTCCGCCCGTGGAAACTCGCAACAGCGGTAATGATTGTCGGATTCGAGATATTTAATTTTTCGTGGGCGTATTTGCGGGCGAGTTTAATTGCTGCTTCATTAGCTTCCGCGCCGGAGTTGCAAAAGAAGGCTCTGTCAGCGCAAGAATGGTCTACAAGCCACTTCGCCAGCTCGCCCTGTACGGGGATGTAATAAAGGTTAGAAACATGGTGCAGGGTCTGAATTTGCTGAGTTACCGCTGCAATCATTGCCGGGTGCGCGTGTCCCAGAGTGCAGGTAGCAATACCAGCCACAAAATCGAGATATTCGCGGCCCTCGGTATCCCAAACGCGGCAGCCGAGGCCCCGTTCTAGGGCGATCGCAAAACGCCCGTAAGTTGTCATTACATAGCTGTCGAAGCTCTCAGAACTGAAGGGACTGGCTTCGGCTTGCACGCTTGGTTCTTTTAGTAAGGTTTCTGGACTCACGAATCGCTCCTTAACACATAATATTCAGACCTCGATTGTACGGTAAAAATCCAGGTTAGCGGTGCAGGCTGTTAGTTTTGTCATAAAATCATAACAGTAACCTCAATTAATCCCTCACAAATCTACTGATGAGTTATTACATTTCTCCTAACTTTCTCGATAAAGTTGCGGTGCACGTCACTAAGAACTTTTTAAATTTGCCAGGGGTAAGAGTTCCCCTAATTTTGGGAATTCACGGCCGTAAAGGAGAAGGCAAAACTTTTCAAACCGAGCTGGTTTTTCGGCGGATGGGCTTTGAACCGGTGATGATATCTGGTGGGGAATTAGAAAGCCCGGATGCAGGAGATCCGGCGCGTTTAATTCGCTTGCGCTACCGGGAAGCTGCAGAGCAAATTAGGGTGCGGGGTGAGATGTGCGCCATCTTTATTAACGATTTGGATGCTGGTGCTGGCAGGTTCGATACTACTACTCAATATACTGTCAATACTCAGATGGTCAATGCGACTCTGATGAATATTGCTGATAATCCAACTAATGTGCAGTTACCGGGAAGTTATGACAGTACGCCGCTGCACCGAGTGCCAATTATTGTCACCGGAAATGATTTTTCTACGCTGTACGCGCCGCTGATTCGCGACGGGCGGATGGAGAAGTTTTATTGGGAACCCAGCCGGGATGATAAAATTGGCATTGTTGGGGGAATTTTTGAGTCGGACAAATTGTCAAAAACCGATATTGTGGCGTTAGTGGATAATTTTGCCGATCAGGCGATCGACTTTTTTAGCGCTTTGCGATCGCGCATTTATGACGAACAAATCCGCGAATTCATTCACAAAGTAGGAATCGAGCGAGTTTCCAAGCGTTTGGTAAACACTTTGGAAGCAGCGCCAGATTTCCAGAACCCGAATTTTAGCCTCGCTCATTTAATAGAAATGGGCAGTTTGATGGTGGGTCAACAAAAGCGGATTCAGGAAATGCGCTTAGTAGATGAATACAACCAATCGCGCCTTTTCAACGTTCAAGGAACCCCCAATTCCCCTGCTGCTGCGCCCACGCAAAGTGAATTAAACGACCCGTCATCCAAATATTATAAGGCTTACGTTGAGCCAAGTTCTGAAGCGGGTAACGGTCATGCGGCGCGGCTGAGTTCCGAGGTATTGGAACAAGTAAAGCAGTTGTTAGCAAGAGGCTGCAAAATTGGCATGGAATATGCAGATAATCGCCGATTTAAGACTGGTTCTTGGCAAAGTTGCGCGACGATTAAAACTGCACAGGAAAAAGATGTGGTTGCATCTTTAGAAACTTGTTTGGCGGAACACGGCGGCGAATACGTGCGGCTGATTGGTATCGATCCAAAAGTCAAGCGGCGGGTAGTTGAAACAATTATTCAGCGGCCAAATTAGGACAAGCGTTTACAGATTTAAATTCTTGCATATTTGGGGCGGGCTAGAAGCCCACCCCACAAGATTTTGATTTTTTTTGACAGAAAATATACCTATTATGGTCGTTCACTTTCATCTCTTGAAATTATCTGTGTTTATCTGCTTAAAATCTGCGGTTAACCTATCAATCAAAGATTTATGCAAGAAATCTATTATGTAAAAAATTATCAAAAGTTGTGCGATCGCACATAGCACCTTGAGCACCCACTTTAGTTGTGCACAGAGCGCCCGCTGCTGCGCCCCACCGCACCGCCTCTGACAAGGACAGACCGGCATCTAATGCAGAGGCAAAACCGCCGTTAAAAGCATCGCCAGCAGCCACAGTGTCGATCGCCTCTACAGCAAAAGCCGGTACAAAAAAGGTTTCATCCGCCGTAACAGCAACAGCCCCCCGATCGCCCAATTTGACAATAACATTCTTGACGCCACGCTCCTGCAAGTATTTGGCAGCTACAATAGCTGTTTCCGTGTCATTCACCCGAAAACCGACTAACTGGCTGGCTTCCACTTCATTCGGCGTGATAATGTCAATTAGCGGATAAAGTTCGATCGGCAAATCCGCCCTAGCCGGTGCTGGATCGAGAATAACTCGCACCCCCGCTTGACGAGCAGCTTTCGCAGCTTTTTGGACAATTTCCAGGGGAATTTCTAACTGTAACAGCAAAGATGTAGCTCCTGTTAAAAGTTTTTTGAGACGTTGTATCTCTGCTTCACCGACATTGTTATTCGCGCCCGGAATCACAATAAGCTGTTGTGCATTTAAAACGCATAGTGGTATAATATAACATAATGATATTCAGACAAAGTGAATGCCTGCTAAA
>NZ_JAUBPI010000074.1:0-31992 GCF_036700645.1 Microcoleus sp. S36b_A4
TCGTACTTCATATTATGGGAGCTAATTTTTTCTTTTATTTTACCTAGAACGAGCGCACTTTCGCAAGAGGTCTAATATTTCCACATCCTGATTTTGTCTGTGTATTTCGACTTTCTTATTTTTGCGATCGGTTAACCATCCCAAAATGGCTCCATTTGCGATGTATAGCGGTTCTCAAGAAAGTGAAATACACGGGCTAGTTCGATTCCCCATGCTTTTAGACCCGATGCCCAATCCCCAAGAGCACCTCATGTTACTGAGAAAGGCTATATTCCCGCATTTTTTATTGCAATGGTTCCAGGTTGTCCGACTTAGAACGCAATACAGATTCATAAGAAATAGCGACCTTAGAAGGGAAGAGAGAAAGTAGTATGTCAACAGATGCTAGAATATGTCAGCCCCAAAGTTGCCATTTTTTTATCCAAACAGTAACCAAAACGGTTAAAGGGCGATCGCGCACGCTTAACAGTTATTTACAGTTTGTAGGGGGAGTTGACAGTGAAATATAAAGAAAAGAATAGTTTCAAAACAGGAGTCAAATGGCTACTGTGGTCTAGTTTTCTCACTCTAGGCATCGGCGGGGGCTTATTTGTCTACGGGTTATATCAAAATCGACCTCCAGAACCTATAGGAGTGCGCTTGATCCCCGTCAAACTTGGCGATATTGAAGATACGATTAATGAAAGCGGCACTATTGAATTGGCTGGTCAACAAACTCTTAAATCTCCCGTTGATGCTACTGTTGATGAAGTGTTAGTAAAAATCGGGCAAAATATCACATCTGGCCAGAACTTAATCACTCTTCGTAACCCCCAAAAACAAACAATTCTCAGCAAGCAAGAGTTGGTGATTCAAAAAGAAAAACTCACTCTAGAAAGCTTACGCCAAAAACTTGTCGCAGCCCAGGAAACGCTCAGTACCGCCCAAGAGAGAGTTCAAAATTATAAATCCGGGCAAAATAACGATTTATTAGAAATTAAAAAACAGGAAATTGCCTTAGCAAATAATCGCAAAAAAGTTGTTGACGCCGAGGTGGTTTTGGCTGCTGCTGATCTGAAACTTACCGAGCAAAAAGCCTTATTTGAAAGAGGTTATATTTCGAGAAATGACGTGCGATCCCAAGAAGACGAAGTTCGCAATGCTAAAGTCAGTTTACGAAACGCACAGTCTCAAATCAACACCGATATGCTCGAACTCAAAAGTCGGCAAATTCAGCGACAAGATAAAGAGCAAGAACTTCAGCAACAAGTGAGCGCTGCTCAGTCAGGAGTGCGACAAGCTCAGTTAGATGTTGCTACAAATAGCCCCAATCTCCAAAGCTCTCTGCTTGAGTACCGAGAAAAAGAACAGGAATTAAAAAACAATGTGGTGACTGCATCTATTGATGGCAAGGTACTTAATATTCAAGTTAAAAATGGCGACGGGGTGCTGCGAGGAACAGAGCTTTTGACATTAGGCGACCCTTCACAAGAACTGGTAAAACTACAGCTTTCTACGCTCAATGCTGCTAAAGTTAGACCCAATCAGTCCGTTCGCATCAGCATTATTGGTCCCAATTCTAATCAGTTTTCAGGAAGAGTAGAAAGCTTGTATATTCTTGCTCAAAGTGGTGATAGTAAAGGAAATGACGGCTCTAATCAAGGCAGTCAACCAACGGTCCCTGCAACAGTAAGACTCGATGCTCCAACCCGGACTTTGATTCCAGGGAGTCAAGTGAATGTGGAGATCATTTTGCAGCAGCGCCAGAAGGTAGTAGTTTTGAATACGGAGGCAATTGTGCGATCGGAGTCTAAGCCTTTTGTGTGGATTCGTAACAATCAAGGCAAAGCCCAGAAACGGTCAGTTACATTAGGTTTAGAAGGGTTAACTCAGGTGGAAGTAACTTCCGGTTTGCGGTCAGGTGACAGTGTTGTGATACCCCCTCCTGAACCTTCCTTAAAGCCAGGAACTCCTATTCAGGAAGAAAAAACAACTAAAAAGAAAGAAAAAACAGAGGGTGACGATATCGAATAAAAATTAAAGAGTAGGATAAAATTAGCTAATTTTATTAATGTCCGAAATCTTAATTTTTGATTTTTAATTACTTATGAGCCTTTCTCCTATTGACCTACTCCGCCTAACTTGCCTGTCCCTAAGTGGCAATCTTTTGCGTTCTGTCCTAACTACAGTTGGAGTTTTTATGGGTGTAGCTGCGGTCAGCGCAACGCTGCAAGTTGGCAACATTAGCCGCGCCGTGATTGCCAAGCAATTAGCTGAGAGAGAAGCCCCTCAAGTGCGAATCTTTATGTGGGGTGACACAAGCTTGAAATTAGAAGATATGGAATTTTTGCGGCAAAGGCTGAAAGGAATTCGGGCGATTAGCGCCGAAAATTGGTTTGGCTTTAATGACAATAAAGTTATATTTCAGGCGCAAAAAGCGGAACCTAATATGGTCGCGGTTTCTCAAGATAATTTATTGACATCGGGGCGGCGATTAATGACGGGGCGTTTTTTTTCCCCTAGTGATTTTGCTGACTATCGACCCGTAGTAGTAATCGATGAATGGCTGGGATCGCTACTTTTTACAGGTGACATGGAACCTGTAGGTCAGCGCATTTATGTTGACCGCAGACCTTATATTGTGATCGGCGTGATGGAGAGTAAGCAAGATTCTTCGGAAAAACCAACAGGTGAAATGTTGGTGTCGATGTCGGTTTACAAGGCTATAACAGGGAGCCAGAGAATTAACTCAATTTCGGTGCGCCCTTACAATCTCAAAGATATTAAAGGGATGGAAAAGCAGGCCAAAAAGGTTTTGAAGCAGCGCTTTCCCCAGGCAGAGGTTTATGTTAGCAACAATGTTAAGAAAATTTTGGAGCAGCAGGAAACTCTGGAGCTCTCTTCGCGGGGACTATTGGCGGTGGGGGTAATTTCGCTGCTGGTGGGAGGTATTGGTATTGCTAATATTACGATCGCGGCGGTGATGGAACGTACCCCCGAAATTGGTTTGAGACGTGCGATCGGGGCTACTCAGAGAGATATAATGTTGCAGTTTATTCTAGAAGCAGTAATTCTGAGTTTAGCGGGGGGAATTGCTGCTATTGTGACGGTACACGGGTTAACGGTGGTGGTAGCGGATGTTTTTAAGTTGCCTTATAAATTTGACAGCAACACAGCAGCTTTGGCTCTAGGATCGGCATTAGCGGTGGGTGTAGGAGCGGGATTTTTCCCGGCTCTGCGAGCTAGTCAACTCGATCCTGTTAAAGCGCTGCGTCAAGGGTAGTCATCCCGTAGGAAATCGCCATAAAATTACTTGCAGGAATAACTGAGTTAGCATGACTGAGCAACCGCACGAAGATTATCTCCCAAATAGCGATTCCCCTGCTCGCTACGATATTCCTTGGATATTTCGTTTTAGCCTCGTTATGCTTGCAACCTGTGGGCTATTGACGATAGTTGCTGTTGCTTTTAAGTCTAGTTCAACCGTAAAAACTGATGTTAGCTCTAAATCGGCGATCGCGCGCAAAAATTTGCCAGTTACCACTGAAAAATATCTCCCACACATCCAAAATCTACCGCAAAATCAGGCGCTCATTAAGCCCCCAAATCAGAGAAAAATGCTAACTACAAACCAGAGAATAGTTATTCTTCAATTTCCCGACGAAAATCCAACAAGTAAAATCAAACACTCACCCATTCCCCATTCCCAATCCCCACTTCCAAATTCCCAAGTATTAACAACTTCTACTCAAAAAAAAACTGTTCAACCAGAATCAATAGTTATTGCTGAAGCTCCACCGAATCCAGAAATAACAGCAGAACCAATACCTAAAAATAGCCAAAATCTAACTATTCGACAGCAATCTATAGCGGATGAATTAGGGGTTGAACTAACACTACCAGAAGTTGTGTTTTTAGGCTTAGAAAACAACAGAGATATCAAAAATAAATATCTAGAACGCATCGCCCAAAAACAAGATTTATTCGTAGCAGAAGGTTTATTTGTCCCTAGTTTTACACCGAAACTGTCCGTTTCATCAATTCGTTGGAGGAATGGGGGAAGAGTCACCACTACTGGCGAAGTCGATTTATCTGCCCAGGTGAGTGTCAAAATTCCCACAGGAGGAAATATAAGTTTTGTTTGGAGTAGTGAACAAGGACAAGATGCGAATGGTTTTGGCATTAATAGTGAAGGTTCTTTAAGTCAAAATCTAACGTTAAATTTTACCCAACCTCTGTTAAGGGGAGCTGGAGTTGCTGTCAACCGAGCACCAATTGAGATTGCTCGCCTGAGTGAAAAAAGAAATATTCTGAGTTTGAAATCGAAGCTAATTGAGATAATTACTGAAGTAGTTTTAACCTATAGAGAGTTGATTAAGGCTCAGGAACAAGTTAAAATTTCACAAAGTTCTCTGGAAATTGCCCGTCAAGAATTGCAGACTAATCAGGTTTTGATTGAGGCAGGAAGGCTAGCAAAAGTTGATATTTTTACAAGTGAAAAAGCTGTGGCAGATCGGGAAGTGACAGTATTAGCTAGTGAGGAGCAACTGAAGAAGGCAAGATTAGCACTGTTGCAAGTTCTAGACCTCGATCGCAATCTTAATATAATAGCAAGAGAATCTGCTGCTGTACAGACTAACCCTCTGGATTTCGATAATGTTTTACCATTAGCTCTGTCAAATAGTCCTGATTATTTACAAGTACAGCTTGACCGGGAAATCGCTAAATATAACTTGCTCGTAGCGGAAAATAATCGAAAATGGAAATTGGATGTAAATGCAAGTATTAATAATAATGCTACCAATCTTTCAGACAGCAGCTCGGATTTGAGAGCGGGACTGGTTTTGACTCGCGATTTTGGAAATAGAGGAATTGAGCGAGATTTTCAGAATAGTCGTGTTAAGCTATTACAAGCTGAGAATATGTTAAAGGAGTCCAATCAAAAACTGGAAGTTGAGGTCAGAAATGCAATTCGAGATATAAATTTGAATCTTAAGCAAGTAGAACTAGCTCAAAGGTCAAGGGAGTTAGCGCAAAAGCAATTAGAAATAGAGCGAGACAAAAGAACATTGGGAGTGGGAACTTCTCGGAGTATCGATATTGTGACTTTTCAGAAGGATTTAATAGAGGCTAGAAATGCAGAACTTAATGCGAGGATTGCCTATTTTAATGCTTTGACAAATCTTGATAAAATAATAGGTACTACTTTGGAGACTTGGCAGGTGAGGATTGAAAATGAACAATGATGTTAGTTAGTTGTTATCGGATTGAATGAGACTTGTCAGTAATTCCCACCAGCCTCCATCGGATTGGGATCCGTAGAATCAGCCGTCAAGCAGATAGGTACAAAACTAAACATTTCATTCTTCACAGTAGAAATCTGAAAGTGTTTCTCAAATGTTACAACTGCGTTGTGCCTACTTGAATGGTTAATTTGCAGTCTAATATTTTTGCAAAATCGGGATGCTCCCGCGAAGCCTTCTTGTTAGAAGGATTATATAGAAAGTCTTCCACTTTGTCATATTCGCAAAGACATATCCATTCTAAACGATCGCCCCCACCCTCCAAACCCATCAAAAGCCCCCTATCCCAATATGTCATCAAATCCTGATATTGGCTTCAACACCGATCCCCTAAACCTCGTCAATGTCAAGATTCCCTGACATATTGATCCCCAAAATCACGAAAATGCGTATAAGTACCCAGGATTGAGGCAAAAGACCCCTTGACCCGATCGCAACTTGTCTGCAACATTAAGTCATGACAAAGCGATCCCAAAGAAATGCTTCGATTAAGCAGCACTGGGAGTCGAAATAGCGCGTGTGCTGCCAGCACAGCGTTGCTAGCAGCACCGATCGCACTTACAAAATCGATCTTGTCAATCAAGAATCGACAGATAAAGCTTTATTTAGATCGAACGGTGCGCGCAGAAGCCAATAAGTCCAAACCCCCGATCGCATTGGGGAAAAGACAAGCTAAAAACAAGCAAGGCTTCAAAGGTTGGAGAGATTTGGAAGCTCGATAATATGTGGATTTAAAAGAGTTTCTAACTCAAAAAGTCAACACAATTGTGTTGAAAGAAAAAAATCTAACCCGCCATCCCAAATTAGTGGAGAACGAACTCATGGCAAAAGAACGCCCACCATTAGAAGAGATGACTTTGCGACAACTCCGCAGAGTTGCTAGCGAATGTGGAGTCTCTCGCTACAGCCGGATGCGGAAATCGCAACTCCTGGCATCAATTCAAGAGATTCAGCGCACCAAATTTTCCTACAGCCCATCTCGCAAACTAGAGGCACAAGAAGCAGTGGAAGCAGCAAAGTTTGAACTAGGTCAAGAAGATAGAACAGGCGGTTCTTTGTCGTCTGTAGATGAAGGTTTAGCAGATTTGCCCAACGGCTACGGCGAAAGCCGGGTGGTGTTAATGCCCCGCGACCCAGAATGGGCCTACACTTACTGGGACATTCCCAACGATCGCAAAGAAGAGTTGCGTCGCCAAGGAGGACAGCAACTAGCCCTGCGGATCTACGACGTTACAGATGTTAACCTCGACATTCAAAGCCCGCACAGCATTCAAGAATATCCCTGCGACGAACTGGCGCGGGAATGGTACGTGCCAATCCCCGTGAGCGATCGGGACTACGCGATCGACATCGGCTACCGCTGTGCAGATGGCCGCTGGCTGGTATTAGCTCGATCGGCAGAAGTCCGCGTTCCTCCCGTCTATCCCAGCGACTGGATTGAAGACCAATTCATCACCCTCGACTGGGAAGAAGACTTGCAAGGCAAAACCTTCGCCGAACTGGTTCCTCCGGCCAAGAAACTCGCACAAGCAGCCAATGGCTTCGGTTACAGCACCGAAAACGCTATCTACGAACAAATCTTCGGCATGGCAGAATCTGCCGAATCCCTGCGCGTAGCCGGTTCTATTTTCGGTTCCATGCAGCACGTCGCCGGTTCCGTCCAGCAAGTCGGCATCCACGAACAAGCTCTCAGTTCCTATGTGTTCCCCTCCGGCGTCGGAATGTGGGCGGCTCCCACCATGTCTGGCCTCACCGCGTCGGGTGTCGGTATGTCCGGCCTCACCGCGTCGGGTGTCGGTATGTCCGGCCTCACCATGTCGGGTGTCGGTATGTCCGGCCTCACCATGTCCGGTTTCGGTATGTCCGGTGTCGGTATGTCGGGAGTTGGCTTCGCCGCCCCGATGCGCCCCCGCCAGTTCTGGTTAGTTGCTGATGCCGAACTGATCGTTTACGGCGCCACCGAACCCGACGCTACCGTCTACGTAGGCGGACAGCCGATTAAACTCAATCCGGACGGCACTTTCCGCTTCCAGATGTCCTTCCAAGACGGCTTAATCGACTATCCGATTTTTGCAGTAGCCGCAGATGGCGAACAAAACCGCGCCATCCACTTGAAATTCAACCGCGAAACCCCAGAACGGCGCACCAATACCAAGGAAGATGCTGTTGTAGAATGGTTGGGCTAATCGCTCGCGGTCGATCGAGAAACAGGCAATAGTGCAGGTTTGTGCCAATTTTTTAACCATCACAAGGCATAGCCTCAGCCGATCGTGATTTGTTAAGGTTAATCCCAGACAACAACCCATAACACCCCCTATACACCGTTCTCCTGTTTTGAGGAGCGGTGTTTTTTGTATTTAGAAGGAAGAAGGAAGTTCGGCAGCGGATTCTATAACGGATGTAACGGATATAACGGAGCCACGGAAGGAGGAAGAAGGAAGAAGGAATAGGGAATAAGCTATTACGCATTTAAATTGGAAATTCGGGACAGGCTAGAAGCCCGTCCCACAAAATTTTTATTGATTTTTGACACACAATTTAAATGTTGAACAGCTTAAGGAAGAAGGAATAGGGAAGAAGTTGCAATCAACCGTTTATGTTTGTGCGATTAAGAACGTCCTAATCATCTTGGCGGTTGCTATATAAAACCCGGTTGCTGGGTGTCAAAAGTGTGTAATACAAAATCCGGCTTTAATACCCCGTTGATTCTTTAGTCTCAAGCGAGAGGGAGAAAAATTTGACTCTTGAGCTGTTTCAACCGCCGACTTTTATCAAGTCAGACAATTCTCTCAATATCTATCTGTAGATAGATGTTTACTTAAATCCCATTCTAGCTAGTGAAATAAAAATTTGCACTCTTCACTCAAGCATTATTAAGTAAGCTAAAGTTTACTTAAATTTTTATTGCACAAACTCGGTAAATCCAGCGAAACAAAAGAAAGCGAGTTATGAGAGAAAGAAGGCGATCGCACCGCCATTTCTCAAAAGCAAATGCAAAAAATAAATTCCCCGCAGCAACGAAGCCAGAAGCGTCCCCGTCTTTTAGCCTTATTCGTTGTCACATTAGCTACCGTCTTGCTTTTATTTATTCTGCCGGCACTGACTCAACAGCCAGTCGTGCTCACCATGTTAATGCAAGGTCAAGACCTTGTTAACTGGAAACCCTTTGTCAAAGAATTTGAACAGAAAAACCCCAAGATTCGCATCAACCTCATAGAAGGGCCTTTTGACAGCAACCTCATAGAAAATCTTTACACATCTGCCTTTCTTTTAGGCGAATCGCCCTACGACATCATCAACATGGATATTGTCTGGGTTCCCAAATTTGCAGCCGCAGGTTGGGTAAGGGATTTGACAGACAGAATTCCCCCCGAACAACTATCAAAATTCATCCAAGGTAACGTCGAAGGCGGGCGGTATCGGGGCAAACTTTACCGCATTCCCCATGCTTCCGATGCCGGAATGCTTTATTACCGCAAAGACATTTTAGAACAAGCGAAAATTCCAGCGCCGAAAACCTTTGAAGATATGGTAAAAATCTCTCAAAACTTGCAGAAACAGGGAAAAGCAACTTGGGGTTATCTGTGGCAAGGTAAACAATACGAGGGAGTATCTGCGATGTTTGTCGAGGTACTCTCCGGTTTCGGCGGCTTTTGGGCTAACCCTGAAACTTTTGAAGTTGGGTTAGATAAACCGGAGGCAATTAAAGCAGTGGAATTTCTCAAAAATACGATCGCATCTGGCATTTCTCCTCCGGGTGTCACCACCTACGGCGAAGAAGAAACCCGGCTTTTGTTTCAAAACGGTAAAGCGCTATTTTTGCGAAACTGGCCGTATGTTTGGAAGCTGGCAAATGCCGAAGGATCGAATGTTAGAGGTAAAATTGCGATCGAGCCAATGCTCAGCAGTACCGGTAAAACAGGCGGTTCCTGCTTGGGCGGCTGGGGCTGGGGAATTGCCAAAACCTCAAAACATCCAGAACAAGCGTGGAAAGCAATTCAGTATCTTACCAGCGAGGAAACCCAACGCAAATTTATTTTACAAACCGGTTTAGTTCCCAGTTACAAATCCTTATTTACCAACAAAGAAATAGTAGCCAAATATCCCCACTACCCGCAACTGCTAAAAGTAGTGGAACGATCAGCTTTGCGCCCGCCCCTGGCACAATACGCTCAAGCTTCTGATATTTTGCAGCGTTATTTGAGTTCAGCTTTTACCGGGAGAATGAGTGCAGAACAAGCAATGAAAGCAGCAGCTAGCGAAACTCGCAATTTATTAGGCAGTTTGAAACAACCCCAAGCTTCTTGAACAGTTGACAGTTGACAGTTGACAGTTGACAGCCGTAGGGTGCGTCGCCATTCAAAATCCATCAATAAAAATCGATAATCGAGCGAGCGACGCACCCTACGAATAATGTTTTAACAGTTGTGAGAATTGGCCTTACTACGAACCATAAATGAGGGATAAATTAGGGCTAAAAAATATGCAATTAGACAAGATGCGACAGCGCGAACAAAAAACCGGATGGATATTAGTAGCACCAGCTTTGATAATTCTGATGCTAGTATTTGCTTACCCAATATTGCGCGCTTTTTGGCTGAGTTTATTCACCCAAAACCTCGGTACAGAATTAAAACTGGTTTTTTCCGGTTTTGCTAATTACAGTCGAATGTTAGGCGACGGGCGTTTCTGGCAAACTTTAGGCAACACCACTGTATTTACTGTCGCCTCTGTTGTGCTGGAATTAATTCTCGGTATGGGCATTGCCTTAGTCTTAAATCAATCCTTCGCAGGGCGCGGCATTGTTCGCACAATCTCTCTGCTACCTTGGGCGCTGCCGACTGCATTGATGGGAGTAGCTTGGGCGTGGATTTTTAACGACCAATACGGCGTAATTAACGACATTTTGAGGCGTTTAGGATTGATTCAAAATAGCATTAGCTGGCTGGGAGATCCGACTTTGGCAATGATGGCAGTGATTACAGCAGATGTGTGGAAAACTACGCCCTTTGTCAGCTTGCTTTTGCTAGCAGGATTGCAGTCAATTCCCGGTGATTTGTACGAAGCACACGCGATTGACGGCGCGAGTAGCTGGCAGAGTTTCCGTCAAGTTACGGTTCCCCTGCTGATGCCCCAAATTGTGATTGCTTTGCTGTTTCGATTTGCCCAATCTTTCGGCATTTTTGACTTGATTCAGGTGATGACGGGAGGGGGGCCGGCGGGGGCAACAGAGACCGTTTCTATCTACATTTACAGCACGGTGATGAGATATTTAGACTTTGGGTACGGGGCGGCTTTGGTGGTGTGTACTTTTTTGATGTTAGTGGCAGCAGTTGCGATCGCCGCTTATTTGTTATCGAGAGCCCGCACCAATGCAGCCGGAGGAAACTAAGACGATGTTAAATTGGGGATTTTAGATTTGAGATAACCCACAGTTGCACATTTATTTGATTGGTATAAATTATGTCGATCGCCAGCGAACAACCTAGCAAAAAAAACTTTGACATCCGGCAATTAATCTTGCCAATTTCAGCGATATTAATCGTCGCATATTTTCTCGCACCCATTATCTGGCAAGTGCTAACTTCTTTCAAAGTAAATGCGGATATTTCAGCGATTCCAAACGTCTATATTCCCAAACGAATTACTTTCGAGCATTATCTGTCGCTGTTCCAGCGCCGCCCGTTTGCACTTTACATTTTAAATAGCGCTTTTGTTTCCATTACTTCAACATTACTGTGTTTAGCAGTAGGCGCTCCCGCAGCTTACGCTTTAGCCCGGTTGCGACTGTGGGGGGAGAGAATCATCCTGGCAACTGTGACGATTGTGACGCTATTTCCGGCGGTGCTGCTATTTTTGGGACTGCTGGAAATTGTCAAAGCTTTGGATTTAGGCAATAATTATTTAGCATTAATTATTCCTTACACCGCGATCAATTTGCCACTGACAATTTTGGTGATGCGAAGTTTCTTTCAACAGTTGCCAAAAGATTTGGAAGATGCCGCTAAAGTTGACGGCTATAACACTTTTCAAATGCTGTGGCAAATCGTGCTACCGATGACATTTCCCGCGTTAGTCACAACGGGAATTTTAACATTTATTTCAGCTTGGAACGAGTTTATATTTGCACTAACATTTATGACTCGCGAATCTCTGAAAACTATTCCCGTCGCCACGGCTCAACTCAGCGGGGTGTCAGTATTTGAGATTCCTTACGGCCCGATCGCCGCAGCTACCGTTTTGGGAACTTTGCCCTTGGTTTTGCTGGTTTTAGTATTCCAGCGGCGCATTGTTCAGGGTTTAACTGCGGGGGCGGTAAAAGGATAAATCGATTTTAGATTTTAGATTTTAGATTTTAGATTGAACTGGTTCCTAGGAAGAGCCTGGGGACGAGTCAAACAACACAGTCAACAGTCAACAGTCAACAGTCAACAGTCAACAGTTTAAAATCATGGCAAAATTGCAACTCAAAAACCTCAATAAAACCTACAGCCCTAAAGTAGTTCCCGTAAAAGACATTAGTTTGGATGTTAGCGAAGGGGAATTTCTGACTTTGCTGGGGCCGTCGGGGTGTGGCAAATCTACCACGCTGCGGTTAATTGCAGGGTTGGAACAGCCGACTAGAGGCGAGATTAGAATTGGCGATCGCAATGTCACTTATCTCAGGCCGGGCGATCGTGATATAGCAATGGTTTTTCAAAGTTACGCGCTGTA
This sequence comes from Microcoleus sp. S36b_A4, assembly GCF_036700645.1. Taxonomy (NCBI): domain Bacteria; kingdom Bacillati; phylum Cyanobacteriota; class Cyanophyceae; order Oscillatoriales; family Microcoleaceae; genus Microcoleus; species Microcoleus sp. S36b_A4. Next base: position 11,997 of record NZ_JAUBPI010000074.1, read on the forward strand.
TCCGCACATGACAGTATACGAAAATATGGCATCGAGTCTCAAACTTCGCAAAATCTCCTCCAGCGAAATCAATCGGTTAGTGACGGAAGTTGCAACATCCCTCGGATTGACGGAATTAATCGATCGCAAACCAGGAAAACTATCAGGCGGACAGCGGCAGCGAGTCGCCCTCGGCCGCGCATTAGTGCGCCAACCGGAAGTATTTTTGCTAGACGAACCTTTGAGCAATCTCGACGCATTATTGCGGGAAAAAGTTAGGGCCGAACTCAAACAATTATTTTCCTCCCAAAAAGCTCCTGTAGTGTACGTAACTCACGACCAAACCGAAGCAATGACGCTTTCTACCAAAGTCGCAGTTCTCAACAGCGGCAACGTCCAGCAACTAGACCCGCCACACTTAATTTATACTCGTCCGGCAAATCAGTTTGTAGCTGGTTTTGTGGGCAGCCCGCAAATGAATTTGCTCGTGCTTAAATGCCAGGGAAATTTTGCGATGTTGGGCGATTTTCGAGTTCGACTCCCAGATATGCCAACTGTGCCACCAGAAATTGTGTTGGGAATTCGCCCGGAACACGTCGGCTTTGCAGATGCAGAGGCCGGCAAGATGTCTGCCCCAGAGGCAATTAAAGGTGAGGTTTTTTTAGTGGAAAACTTGGGAATGCAAAATTTAGTTAGCGTCCGAGTTAAAGGTTTGGACTCAGTAACGGTGCGGGCTTTGTTGCCAAATGACCGCCACTGGAATTCCGAAATTGTAGAGCTGGTTTTTCCGCCTCAGTTGCTGCACTGGTTTGACGTGAAAACGGGCGATCGCTTGCAATAAGAATTTGCCCTGCAGAGCATGCTTGATTAAAAATTGTCTAACCATGTGTATAAAAATATGTTTTTTGCTTCTAACTAAGTTATGACTTTAGTTAGAGGTAGAAATATTTGGCGGCTGTTAACGTGATATTCATGTGTGAAAAAGCTAATTGGCTGACACATAGGTGGCGTATTTACCAGATTTTATCGCTAACCTATAACTCTATTTAGGTGGTTAATCGCAAGTTAAAGCTAAGTTGGCTTTACCTCGCATTAGCTGCTGATTTTGGAGCGAGTCAATTAGATGAAAGAACGTTGAAAATTATCACCAATTAACTTAGGGAGTATTACTGAAATGAATTTGATTTCCACAGCCATTGCTCGCATCAGTTCCCTGCTTAAGGGTTTTCAAATCAAGAGTTTTTTGAGTGTTGTCCTAGTCGGTTTTTTGCTCCTAACAACAAATGTTGATTCGGGAAGCAGTAACAAAGGTTTTGGCGCGCAAGCTAGCTCAAAATCCGAGCTCAACAATTCTGAAAGACCCCAAACAACGCGGGAATGGAGGCAAGAAGCTCGCGAAACATCAGACTCTCCCGGCGAACGAGCCCAGAAGATTGGCCAAGAGGCAGGAGCAGCCGTGAAAGAAATGGGGGAGATGTATCAAGACACTGCTAAGAGAAGTATCCGCGAATTAAAGGATTAGTAGCTCCACCTAAAAAAATATAACACTTTGAGAAACCTGATTGCTTTCGGGGCGCAGCCAAGAGTGCTGGCCCTTCCGGGTTTCTGAACACCTGAAAAGTTTGACGTTTAAATAAGTTGAGCTACTTAATACGGCAGACGGAATCAAGTAGGCGAGCATAAACAAACTAGAACAGATGCTCAAAAACCCGGTTTCACCTGAGAAACCGGGTTTTTGAGTTGAAAATTTTTTATCTTGTTAAATTAAATAAAATTCGGGTTAAAAAACCGTTGATCAGACTCGGTGGTTAAAACTGAGATATTGCAGGATTCTCAATCAGCATTTCAAGGGCACGCTAGAAAAAATGGCCCACAATATAGAATTTGTGCGTAATTCCTGATGAATAAATATATTAACAGTCTTTGCTTGACAGGCCTGCTGTTCATCCTGCCTGTTTGTCATGCGACAATTGCCCGCGCTCAACTTCCCGAAACTTCGGAGACTAATGCCAAGCAAACAAATCTCCTCAAAGATGAACTGTATTTTGGCTTAACAAAACCGGGATGCGAGACAATTGATGAATCAGAATAGCAGGAGTTTGTCAAGGCAGTTATTACCCCTCGCTTTCGAGAATGGCTAACCGTATTAGACGGCTCCGGGCAGTTTCTCAACAGCTCTGGAATTCTGATTAGAGATAAACTCTAAAATAAATAGTTATTTTAATTTATGAAAGTAGTCCGGCAAAGAATCAAGCTATTCATTAAATTATCGAAACTTACAAGTACACTTCCCAGCAGGAGTCAGTGTTGCAGGCCACCAGCGAAGTTAAGGTCTCTTTCTGATTCGGTCATCCAATCAGCATATTTATGATATTATTCGTGGTAATCAAGGTCATATCCTCAAAGATAAGTAGGGTGCGGGTGCAAGAAAAATCATAATTTGTGGGTATCGATCGCAGACTGCAAAAAATCGCTAGACAAACCTGCCCGGGAGAAAACAAAAACATGATGAACGACGGCAACCAAAAAGCTGAAGCGCCTGAAACCGAGGATGCACAAAATTTGTCCGGCATGGCGAAAGCTTTTCTTGTGAGCGTGGCTTGGTCTTACGCAGAGGCATTGGATCGCATGAAACGATCGCGAAATCCACAGGAACCCGCGCCGGAATCTCCGACAGAACAAGTCGAACCCGATCCTGAAAAAAATTAATGAAAGACTATTAATGCGCTCGATTTGCCAAACTATCTGGGGGTGCAATCGAACGCAATAGTCAATTAGCTGTTTTGAGTTAAGAACAATCTACTCAGAACAGCGAACTGTGCAGCTTAAGCCGGATTTGTATTGGATTTTACAACAATAAAAAAAACTGAAAGCTCCGTGACCAAAAATTTTTTGATGGTACCCGCCACGTGATTTATCCGTGGAATCAATCCAAAATCTAAGATCTAAAATTCTTAAGCACCAGAATTTATCCGTGGGGTCGCCTCCAAAATCTAAAATCTAAAATCTAAAATCGAATGACCCTTCAACAAGCTCAGGAAAAGCTTTAGTCCGGGGATGACAACTGCGTTGCAGGTGCGAACCTCACTTATATCTATGCCTAAAAGAAATTTAAACTAAACAAAGTACGGTTTTACCGCTACAGTGTACAAAACAAATAACCAATTTTTAGATCGGTCTCATGTCTAATTCAAAAATGATTGGTAAAGCGATCGCAGGTAGCCTTTGCTTGGGCATCCTCATTAGCTTCAACGCCTCACTCGGCCCAGCATCCGCAGCAACACCAACAATTGCCCAAGAAACAGCAGCCCCGGCCGCTAGCACCCTCGACCAGCAACTCCTAGGCCAATGGCAAGGCACAGTCCCCTCCGGTCAGTCTTTCACCTTCGTCTTTGCCCCAGAAGGCAAATTGTTTCTCATGGCTAAAGGCCCCGACGGAGCCGCCCGCGCCAAAGAAATGAGGTACAAAGTTAATCAGGGTGAAAAACCGATGCACATTGATGTGGGCCTCAGCAGCACAGAAACCGTTGAAACTGTTTTTGAATTGACTCCCGAAGGTCAAATGCGCCTTCAGTTGCAAGGCACCAATCCCGGACAGGCCAGACCTAATTCCTTAAACGAGCAGGCAACCGTCTTTAAAAAGGTCTCCGAGGCCACTGCACTGCCTGCTGACACTCAAGTCATTGGTTTTTGAGGAAAATTGCAGGCAGAAAGCACTCCAGTAGTTCTGAGTTTTGAGTTTTAAGTTATAAACCATTTAAAATTCAAAACTCACCCACAGCGAAGCGTTGCCAGGAATGTTAGCTTTCGCCATCTGTTATGCAAAGCAACCTTAAAATTTTCCCACTGCCATCTGCCTTCCACAGGCCCTGCTACAATCCACTTAGTCTCCCTTTAATTTTTGCCATAGACCTCCATGAGTGAAACCGTCCTAGAAGTTCGCAACCTGCGGGTTCAATTTCAATCTGCGGACGCAGGCGATGCGTCTGCAACCGTCAAAGCGGTTGACGGCATTTCGTTTGAGGTCAAGCGAGGGCAAACTCTGGGCATCGTGGGAGAGTCTGGATCGGGAAAATCGGTAACATCCCTTGCTGTTATGGGTTTGCTGTCGAGTTCGTCAACGAAAATCGACGGCGAAATTTGGTTTTATTCGACAAAAGACGGCGCTAGCAATGGGCCTGTGAATCTGCTGGAAATGCCGGACAGGGAAAAACAAACATACCGCGGCAGCCAGATTGCGACGATTTTTCAAGAGCCGATGAGTTCGCTAAATCCTGTTTATACGATCGGATTTCAACTCACAGAAGCCATTTGTTTGCACCAACAGGTGTCGCAGACAGAAGCGCGGCGCCAAGCTGCTTCTCTGCTGCAAGAGGTGAAGCTGCTACCGGGCGACGATGAGCTCAGGCAGCGGTGTTTGGCTTTGCGGCAAGAGCACTCCCGGACTGCTGCGGGGAATCAAGCAGTTATGGAGGACGATCGCGATTTGATGCAGCTCGTCAACGGCCAAAAACAAGCTATGCTCGATCGCTATCCCCACGAACTCTCAGGCGGCCAAATCCAGCGCGTGATGATTGCAATGGCCATTTCTTGCAATCCAACTTTATTAATTGCTGATGAACCTACCACGGCTTTGGACGTAACCGTGCAGGCAACAATCTTAGCTTTGCTGCGGGAGTTGCGGGACTCTAGAGGCATGGCAATGATTTTTATTACCCACGATTTGGGCGTCATTGCTGAAATTGGCGATACGGTGGCGGTGATGTACCGAGGCAAGATTGTTGAGTGCGGTGCGATCGAACAAATTTTCAGCAATCCCCAACATCCTTACACAAAAGGTCTGTTAGCTTGCCGCCCAACTCTCGATCGGCAACTGCGTCGCTTGCCGACTGTTTCCGATTTTATGGATGTCACCACAAATGCTAGCGGCGAATTAGTAATTGTCGAGAAAAATGCCGATTTAGACGGCGACACCAGCGGGGGGAATCCCGCTTTTGCAACAGGAAAACCGCCTCGGCTGCCGCATATTTCCGGCCCTTTGCTAGCGGTTGATAACTTGCGAGTCGGTTTTCCGGTGCAGGGAATGTTTGGCGAAACTAAACGCTTGTTTATGGCGGTCAACGATATTTCTTTTGAGGTTTATCCGGGCGAGACTTTGGGTTTAGTGGGCGAGTCTGGCTGTGGCAAATCTACTTTGGCGAGGGCTTTGCTGCAATTAATTCCGATCGCCAGCGGTCAAGTGTTTTTTGAAGGTCAAGAAATTACGCCTCCTGCGACAAGTAGTTCCGCATCGCAGTGGATGGCTAATTATCGGATGAAAAAAGAGTACGATCGCAAATTGCGATGGCTGCGGCGGGATCTGCAAATTATTTTTCAAGACCCTTTTAGTTCTCTCGATCCGCGTCTAAATGTTGGGGATGCGGTGATGGAACCGATGGTGATTCACCGTTTTGGTAAGAACCAAAAAGAACAGCGCGATCGCGCAGCTTATTTGTTGGATAGAGTGGGTTTAAATCCCGATTTTATGCGACGCTATCCTCACGAGTTTTCCGGGGGACAGCGGCAGCGAATTTGTATTGCTAGAGCTTTGGCTTTGAATCCTAAGTTTATTATTTGCGATGAGTCGGTTTCGGCATTAGATGTGTCGGTTCAGGCGCAAGTTTTAAATTTGCTGAAGGAGTTGCAAACAGAGTTTGGACTGACTTATATTTTTATTTCTCACGATTTGAGCGTGGTCAAGTTTATGAGCGATCGCGCGATCGTCATGAACAAAGGTAAAATCGAGGAAATTGGCACTGCCGAGCGCATTTACCGCCAACCGCAGCAAGCTTACACGCGGCAACTCATAGCTTCTATTCCAGCAGGGAATTTGGAGCGAATTCGGCAACAGCAACTAGGTCGCCAAGCTGCTTGGCCCCCATCGCCTGCAAATGAATCAGAACAAAATTGATATTTAGTGTTTTAAACTCGTATCAATTACCAATTACTAATTAGCCATGACGCGCGAACATATCGGGCTACGAAAAACTGCTACGAAGTTTTTTTTCATTTTATCTTCCCAAATTAGCAGTTTATCTTGATTTTAACTTCATGATTTCTGGTAAAATTCTATCTGCTTGAACTTGACTAACATTCCGGGTTGTTCAAGCCACAGCTAGGGAACTCCACGCAGTATTTTCCTACATCAAACCCTGTTATTTCTAGATGCAAAAAGTGGGGTATAACACCCTACTCTAACACAGTAAATAGCTTCAGACGCCGCCTACATAATTAGGTTATACACCCAGGAGTGCGAGTTTCTGCGTCCAGGACTAGCTAAATTAGGCCAAATGTCCAATGACTAACAACAATATGTCGCGTAGTATTATAAGTAAACTCTCTCTAGGAGTCGGAAAAATTAGAAAATGGGTACCCAGGCTAAAAAGAGATTGGTTGCTACTTCCGTAAATACACTGAATTATCGCCTCGTATTGCGTAAATTTACGTAATTATCTAATACTAGAGCTCGCCCAATAGGAAATATTTATAATATTTAAACATCTTTATTGTAAGTTTTAAATCACCACAACTCAAAGTAACTCTAGATTAAAAGAATGAAACATTCAGTTCAACTAGAAGAATTCAAAAGCACTAAATTGGTGAAATTGCTGCAAGTGTGGTGGACAAAAATTACGGCAGCAGTCACCCGAATAGAAAAGGCAGAAGGCAGCAAGCAGTATGAAAAAAAAATCAGCTTAGGGACGATCGCCCCTGGCAGTGTATTCTCAATTTTGATAATTGTACTGCTGGTGTTAAATGGGTGGCTCGTAGCTGGCAGCGGCGATAATTTCTACCATCGCCAAGTCGCCCTGGGATTTTTGGGAATAGCAAATATTGTCTTTTTGGCGCTATCGGGGCGCTCAAACACCTCTTGGGCTCTAGGGGGAAACGATCGCCCATCCAGCGAACCCAACGGGGGCGATCACTTTTTTAGCCTCTCGCTAGATCTGCTGTGCGTCCTTAGTTTTGACGGTTATGTAAAACGCATCAACCCAGCAGCAGAAAAAATACTCGGCTATTCCCCAGAAGAAATGGTTGGCCAACTCTTCATTGAATTCGTGCATCCAGGCGATCGCGAAGCTACTTTAAAAGAAGCTGAAAGTATTGCTGCGGGGAAGAATACCTTTGGGTTTGAAAACCGCTGGCGCTGTCGCAACGGTTCTTACAAGTGGATAGCCTGGACTGCTACCCGTTTCTGTGAGGAAGAATTGATCTATGGTGTCGGCCGCGACATTACCACTCAAAAACAAGCAGAAGTAGCGCTACAAGAAAGCCAGCATTTTGTTGAGCGAATTGCCAATACCAGTCCGAATCTTCTCTTTGTTTACGATGAAAGCGAGCAGCGAAATGTCTACAGCAACCGCGAAATCAGTGACACCCTCGGCTATACGAGGGCAGAAGTTGAAAACATGGGCAGCAATCTACTGCCCACCATCCTCCACCCTGACGACTTAGCTAAATTTCCAGGATATTTTCAGCAATTAGAAAATGCTCCCGACGGCGAAGTTATTGAGTACGAATATCGGGTACGCGATCGACAGAATTGTTGGCACTGGTTAGTCAGCCGGAATATTGTATTTAGCAGAACAGAGGACGGAAAAATTAAGCAGCGTCTCGGTGCTGCTACCGACATTACAGAGCGCAAAATAGCAGAACAAGCTTTAGCAGAACAATTGAAACTTTCTTTATTCACAGCAGATGTGGGAATTGTTCTAACTCAAAACCAGAGTTTGCGTACAACTTTGCAATATTGCGCCGATTCAGTTGTGCGCCATTTGGATGTTGCCTTTGCTCGGATTTGGACGTTGAATGAAGAAGGAAATGTATTGCAAATGCAAGCAAGCGCGGGGATATATACTCACATTGACGGCGCTCACAGCCGCATTGCTGTCGGCGAGTTCAAGATTGGTTTAATCGCTCTGGAGCGACAACCTCACATCACTAATTCTGTGCAAGAAGATCCCCGAATCCAGGACAAAAAATGGGCCTCACGAGAAGGAATGATGGCTTTTGCTGGATATCCGCTAATTGTTGACAATAAGTTGCTGGGAGTAATCGCGATGTTTGCTCGCCAGGAGTTGAACGAATCAACGCTGATTGCTTTGGCGTCAAGTGCCGATACGATCGCCCTGGGAATTAAGCGCAAACAAACAGAAGAAGCTCTCGCGAGACAACAGCAAACTTTGAGGGCAATTATTGACAACGCTCCGATCTGGGTATGGCTGACAAATGCTAGCGGGCGGATGTTATTAATTAACAAAACTTTCTGCGAAGATGTGGCTATACCTGAATCAAGATTTTTAGCAGCATCTCACTATTCCGAAGTTTTGGGATTAGAAGCATCTGCTACGTGCATGGAATCTGACGCGCAAGCGTGGAGCCAAGATATTCCCTGTTATGCTCAAGAAGCGATACAGCTTGCTGATGGTAAAAAACATTATTTGGAGACAATTAAAACTAAGGTCAAAGATGATTTTGGAAACACGATCGGCTTAATCGGTTTGGGTTTGGACGTTACAAAACAAAAAGAATCTCAAAGACAGTTGCAAAAGTCGGAAGCGAGATTCCGTAAGTTAGCGGAGCAGGAAGCGCTACTGAACCAGCTAGCTAGCAATATCCGCGAATCTCTGGATTTAGGCACTATTTTGGCAACGACTGTGCAGCAAATTCGTGACTTGCTGCAAGTCGATCGCTGTGTGTTTATCTGGTATTTGCCCGACGCTTCGCCACCTGCTTGGGATGTCGTCCACGAATCTAAAAATGATGACTTGTTCTCGCTTTTGGGTTATTACCCTGCTGACATAACCGGTACGCTGCCACAAAAAATCGCTAAGTTGGAAGTTTATCAAATAGATGATGTTGCCACTTTCAGCAATCCAGTAGAAAGGGAATTCTTTTTGCAGGTGGGTTACAAGTCTGTCTTGGATTTGCCGATTAAAAGTGCCGGAGGTTTAACTGGTGTTGTTAGCTGCGTTTCTTGCAGGGAGGTTCGGAAGTGGACAAAAGAGGAAGTGGAGTTAATGGAGGCAATTGGCGATCAATTGGCGATCGCCATCAGTCAATCTGAACTTTATACTAAAAGCGTCGATTCAGCACGGATAGCACAAGAACAAGCTGCCCAACTCGAAGTAACTCTGTGCGAACTCCAGCAAGCTCAAACTCAGCTCGTGCAGGCAGAAAAAATGTCGAGTCTCGGTCAGATGGTAGCAGGAATTGCCCACGAAATCAATAACCCGGTCAGCTTTATTTTCGGCAATCTTACCTACACAGAAGAATACACTAGAAACCTGATGAAACTGCTGCAAATGTATCGAGATGAATACCCGGAACCTTCTCCAGCAATTCAGGAAGAAATAGAAATGTTAGAGCTAGATTTCTTGCTAGACGACTTGCCGAAAATGCTGTCTTCTATGCAGGTGGGAGCCACTCGCATCCGGGATATCGTGCGGAGTTTGCGGAATTTCTCTCGCCTCGATGAATCTGACATGAAAAAGGTTAACATTCACGAAGGCATCGACAGCACATTGATGATTTTAGAACACCGTCTGAAATTTCAGTCCGATAGCGTAGCGGGTACGGAGTCTCATCGCCCACCAATTCAAGTCATTAAAGAATACGGACAACTGCCACGGGTGGAGTGCTACGCCGGACTGTTGAATCAGGTGTTTATGAATATTATTGCTAACGCTATTGACGTGTTACAAGAAGAGCTCGAAAATCCGGGAATTATCCGCATTCGTACAGAGGTAGAAGGTACTCTCGCTGTGATTAGAATTGCTGATAACGGTGCAGGTATCACAGATCAAGTCAAGCAACGGATATTTGACCCATTCTATACTACCAAACGGGTCGGTTCAGGAACGGGGATGGGTTTAGCGATTTCCCATTCAATTATTGTAGAAAAACATAAAGGTGAAATCAAGTGTTTCTCGGTGGTGGGGAAAGGCACTGAATTTATAATCGAGATTCCGATTAAAAGGGCAGAAAATTAAATGGGTTTGTTGGTCAAAATACTAAGGTGCGTCAGTTGGAAAAACCAGTTCTTTTTGTACTAACTTTAAGACTGAAAAACCCTACAGATGCCAACATATAAAAGTTATTTTAGCAGAATTTTGTCTGGTTGACAATATGAACTAGACAACTAAAATTGATATGATATTAAAAATCTAAAATCTAGAATCTAAAATCTAAAATTTAAAATTTAAAGACGCACCCTACAGGCTACCAACAGAGAAAACTTGTTTTACCAGAAATTTGTCGGTGTGTATTGCCCACCCTCCAACTAAAATTGATATCATATTAAAAATCTAAAATCTAAAATCTAAAATCTAAAATGGCATTACCTCCCGGCAGTTTCGGTTTACCCCTAATTGGCGATACCCTCAACTTTTTGCAAGATTCCCAATTTGCCAAAAAACGCCACCAGCAGTACGGAAATATTTTCAAAACCAGCATTTTCGGACAGCCTACCGTGTTTGTGTGTGGCCAAGAGGCGAATTTGTTTGTTTTAAGCAATGAAAACCAATATTTTGTTGTGACTTGGCCTCCCAGCACGAAAGCGCTTTTAGGGCCACTTTCCTTAGCGTTGCAAACGGGTGCTAACCACCAAAATCGGCGCAAGTTGCTGTACCAAGCGTTTCAGCCGCGAGCTTTAGCCGGCTACATCGGCGGGATGGAAAATATCACTCAGCGCTATTTGGAAAAATGGGCCAAAATGGAAACGCTGACTTGGTATCCCGAACTGAGAAATTATACTTTTGATGTTGCGGGCAAGTTGTTAGTAGGGATTGATAATGGTTCGGAAACGGCGCTGGGACATTATTTTGAAACGTTTTCTGATGGTTTATTTTCTATTCCTTTAGATGTGCCTTGGACTCGGTTTGGCAAAGCTAAAAATGGCAGAAATTTACTGTTAGCCGAACTGGACAAAATTATTCGCGATCGCCAGCAAGGAACCCCTAGTGGCAAGGATGCTTTGAGTTTGCTGATTTCGGCTCGCGATGACGAGGGAAATAGTTTGAGTTTGGATGAGTTAAAAGATCAAGTGCTGTTGCTGCTGTTTGCGGGACACGAAACTTTAACTTCGGCGATCGCCTCTTTTTGTCTTCTCCTAGCTCAAAATCCAGATGTGATGGCAAAAGTGCGGGCCGAACAGCAGCAGTTCCCCGCAACTGAACCGCTAACCTTGGAACAACTCAAACAAATGACTTATTTAGAGCAGGTTATGCGAGAAGTGCTGCGGTTGGTTCCACCGGTGGGAGGCGGTTTTCGGCAGGTAATTAATGCTTGCGAGTTCGGCGGCTACGAAATTCCCAAGGGTTGGAGCGTACTTTATGAAATCAATCAGACGCATCAGGATAGCGCAGTTTATCCCGAACCCGATCGATTCGACCCCGATCGATTTAGCTCGGAGCGATCGCCTAAACCGTTCAGCTACGTACCCTTTGGCGGCGGTTTGCGAGAATGTTTGGGCAAAGAATTTGCGCGATTAGAGATGAAGTTGTTTGCGGCAAAGATTGTTCGGGAGTTTGAATGGGAGCTTTTACCGGATCAAGATTTGAATTTAATCCGAGTACCGACTCCGCATCCCCGCGACGGTTTGCGAGTGAAATTTCGTCGAACAACTATGAAATAAATAGAAGCTTCAGTTCTACACCCTCCTTATTTTCCTCTTCTTCTTGAGAACAGGCAAGATGCCTGTTCCACAAAGAGTGAATTTTCTTGTGGAACAGGCATCTTGCCTGTTCTTGATAATGGTGCAATATCTCAGTCTCAATCAACATCCAATTGCATCGACCCCAAATACTTAGTTAAATAAGGAGAAAAAACCTCATAAATCAGAGTCAATGGCTTCCCGTGATGCCAAAACAAATAGTGCCGCCCCCAAAAAGGGCCCGACTCTTCAAACGCTGATTCCAAAGCAGCCGAATTACCGCAATAAATGCCCTGCACATCGCGATACAATTCTGTCCGCAGCCTCGCTAAACTAGCCCAAATTGGCAAAGATTTATTTTGTAAATATTCGTCTACGTGGCTCGCTTCCCACCAAGAAGTCGCATAGGCTAAACGCTGTCCAGAAGCAGTTCGCAGCCACACTTGGCGGCGCAGGCGCGGCCCCGGAACCGCGACAATTTGCTGGGGCGCGCCGTCTGCGTCTTCACCAACTAAAGACATATCGATCACATCTACTTCTGTGGGTTCCCCTGTCAGCAGTTGCAGGTGACGGGTGGGGGAACCGTCGCCTAGGAGCAGTATTTGCCATGCCGGTGCGAGCTTGGTGTGGGGCAAACCCTTCTGTACTGCCTCTTCGGCTCCTTGCCACAGGGGGTTGAGAGCGTGCCAGGTGCGGCTGTTTTTGGGTGTGAATGTTGCAGTCAAGGGTCTTTACAAAACTTAATTTTTTGTTTATTATAACGCTTCTGCAATTATCAACTCAAAAATTAAAAATTGATCGCCCAATGACGATCGCCCATAGGATGCCCGGTTAAATAGTTATAATACTTCTGTTCGGGATTTTTATTCTTCCTTCTTCCTTCCTTCTTCCTTCTTCCTTCTTCCTTCCACTATATGTTACGAATAACCGAAATAAAACTCCCCCTAGATCATCCTCCAGATGCGATCGCCAGCGCCATTCTCAAAAAGCTGCAAATTCCCCCCGAAGAATTGCTCGGCTATTCCATATTCAAGCGCAGCTACGATGCTCGTAAAAAAGCAGAAATCCTCCTTGTCTATATTGTGGATGTAGAGACGACACAGGAAAAGCAACTTTTGGCGCGCTTCAAAAAAGATCCTCATTTGATAGTAACACCAGACACGAGTTATCGCTTGGTAGCCAAAGCCCCCAGCAATTTGACGATTCGCCCCATTGTGATTGGTACAGGGCCGTGCGGTATGTTTGCAGGCCTGATGCTGGCACAAATGGGGTTTCGCCCTATCCTTTTAGAACGCGGAAAAGCAGTTCGCGATCGCACAGTTGACACCTTTGGATTTTGGAAGAAAAAAGCAGAATTCAACCCAGAATCTAACGCTCAGTTTGGTGAAGGTGGTGCGGGTACTTTTTCCGATGGCAAACTCTACAGCCAAGTTAAAGATCCTCAGCATTATGGGCGGAAGGTGCTGACGGAACTTGTGAATGCGGGAGCTTCACCAGAAATTTTATATATTAATAAACCGCATATTGGCACCTTCAAACTGGTGGGAATTGTCCAAAGTATTCGCGCCCAAATAGAATCATTAGGCGGAGAAATTCGGTTTCAAACTCGTGTAGAAGATATCCACATCGAAAATGGAAAAGTGCAGGGACTTACCCTCGCCAGCGGAGAATATATTGCTACTAATTATATAGTTCTGGCGGTGGGACACAGCGCCCGCGATACTTTTGAAATGTTGTTTTCGCGCGGGGTTTACATCGAAGCAAAACCATTTTCTATTGGTTTTCGAGTCGAACATCCCCAAACTATCATCGATCGCTGTCGTTTTGGCGATCGGGCGGGCCATAAGCTTTTGGGCGCCGCCGATTACAAACTGGTTCACCATTGCCAAAACGGTCGTTCTGTGTATAGTTTCTGTATGTGTCCCGGTGGTTTAGTAGTGGCGGCTGCGTCAGAACCGGGGCGACTTGTTACTAATGGGATGAGTCAATATTCTCGGAATGAACGCAATGCTAACAGCGGGATTGTGGTGGGTATCACGCCGGAGGATTATCCGGGTCATCCCTTAGCGGGAATTGAGTTTCAGCGTCGTCTAGAAGAACGGGCATTTGAGTTAGGAGGTGGCACTTATAACGCCCCTGGGCAGCTTGTGGGTGATTTTTTGGCAAATCGCCCTTCCACCGCGCTAGGCAGTGTGCAGCCGTCTTATACGCCGGGAGTTGTGATGACTGATTTGAGCGAAAGTTTGCCAGATTATGCGATCGCAGCTATCCGCGAAGCACTTCCGGCTTTTGACAAACAGATTAAAGGATTTGCGATGGATGATGCGGTTTTGACTGGGGTGGAAACGCGCACTTCTTCACCAATTCGGATTAAACGCAAGGAAGATTATCAGAGTTTGAATACAGAAGGCCTTTATCCTGCTGGGGAAGGTGCAGGATATGCGGGTGGAATCCTGTCGGCAGGAATTGATGGGATTAAGGTGGCGGAGGCGGTTGCTTTGAGTATTTTGCGATCTTCAAACCACAAAATTTGACGCGGATCAACCAACTGCAAATTCGGTGTATTGTCGGACATGAGGTGCATGATAGGCTAGCACAATTTCCTGGGATGGGACACATCGTGCTACTAACTGATCGGCGATCGCTTCTTCAGTCCCGTCATGCTGCACCCAAATTTTCCCATCTTTAATATCTACATGAATCACACAGCCATAAATCCGAGTGCTACCGTTTTTCCAACCCACATTTACAAGTTGATAGCGATCGCTTACCAGATCGAAAATCGTCTCGCTGGAAACTGGATCGCTAGGCGATCGCCTATGAGCTCGTTCAGTTAGCAATTCCTGAATATGTTGACGATACAAACTTACTTTATCCATTGAGAAATCTCCTTTTTTTCTGTATCGTAAACTAAAAGCGGAATTTGATTGCGTTCAATCACCCTTTGAATAAATGAGTAGTTGAAAAATCTAGTGTAAACATCTAAGGGAACTGCCAGGTAAAGAGTTCTCTCTGGATCGTCATATTCTAATGCAATCCGATAGTTAATAAATTGTCCCACTGCGGTATGAAATTCGGAAATCGTCGATGGTGCCAAAAACGTTTTGATTTCAACCGCAATTTTTTCATTATCCTTTGTCGCTGCTAATAACTGTTCTGCACCCAGATCGATATAAAAATCCACAAATCCCAGATCGATATGATAAGGATCAATCGATTTTAGATTTTAGATTTTAGATTTTAGATTCAAGCATTGACCCCAGGGATAAATTGGGGGGTTCCTTTATCGGATACAGGTTTTTTATTTCTGGACGGATGAATCCGGGGGCTTGTATCCTGGATGCTTTTGGTCATGAGTAATTGTCCAATCCTGATTTTGGAGGGCAATTTTGACGAGTTCATGAAACTTATCTTTAGCTGGCATATTTAAACAGCAGCTAAACGCGATCGAATTTCCGTATCCGTATACTCCGGCGTCCAGCCTTCTTGCGTGGTAAAATAGCGCACCGCTTTAATTTTCCGGGCTGCTGTCAAATAAAACCAATGTTCTGTATTCGTCGGCACGTTGATAAATTCTTCCGGCTGCACTGTGAGTTCGACTTGGCTGCCGTCGGGCCGCACGAAGCCAAAAATGCCTTCTCCTGCTACGATGTAGCGCACTTCATCATCGGCGTGGATGTGGCACTTGTTGAATTTGGACAGCAAGGTGTCGATGTTGGGAATGTCTGGGTGCAGTACAATTAAGTCTCGCGATTGATAGCCTGCCGTTTCCTTGAGTTGTTGAAAGTAGCCGTCGAGGGCTTGCAGCACTTGCTCTTTTTGATTGTCGTCAAGAGCATCTTTAGCTAACAAATTTTGAATTTCAGCGCTGTCACCCACGGGCCAGCGGTTGAGTTGAATGTTTAAGGAAGCGAGTTCTCGGGTAATGTCGCTTTGTTGAGTGTAGGTTGTACCGTTTTCGAGTTGCAGGATAGCCATTTTTGTACGTTCCAATTTTTGGGTGAGGCGATACACAGGCACTCTGAAAGATGTTTGTCGATCGCGCCTGTACCAGATTCACAATTTTAACGCTAATTTGAACAGGCTTTCCGCCCTGTTCCACAACAGTTCAATATTTGTCGCGATAACATTGATAAGTCAGGCGCCAGCTAGCACCAGCAGCGATGGCATTACTGATATCTTAAATGTAACTTTTGCAACAACTATGCCTACTTATACTGGAATTTCTAGCGAAGCATTTCAGCATCCCCTCGATCGCCAAGCTGAGGAAGCGTTACGCAGCGTACCTGGATTTGACTTAATTGCCAGCAAATTTGTAGAATTTGTCTACGAACGACCGCAATTCGTTTACCTAATGGGAAATAGCATTCAAGTCGGGCCTCGCCAATATGCCAGCATTTATCATATATTTCGGGAGTGCGTGCAGGCTTTAGATGTTTTTCCAGAACCGGGTTTATTTGTTTCTCAGAATCCCTCAGTTAACAGCTATGCCCTGGGAAAAAACCAACCTTATGTAGTATTAAACACGGGTCTTTTAGACTTGTTGGATGAGGCCGAACTGCGGGTAGTCTTGGCTCACGAGTTGGGACACATTAAATGTGGCCACCCAACTTTAAATCAAATGGCGATGTGGGCGATGAGCGTCGCATCGACAATTGGCGAGATGACTTTCGGTTTGGGAAATATGGTCGGTAGCGGTTTAATTTTCGCTTTTTATGAGTGGCGGCGCAAGGCTGAATTGTCGGCGGATCGGGCGGCTTTGTTGGTGACGGATGACTTGAACAGTGTGATGAAGACGATGATGCAACTTGCGGGAGTTAGCAGTAAATATGCTGACCAATGCAGTTTGCAAGAATTTATCCGCCAGTCTGACAACTATCAAGAGCTCGATCGAGACAATCTCAACCAAGTGTATAAATTTTTACTTTACAACGGCGGCCAAGGCGTGATGCTGAGTCACCCTTTCCCGGTGGAACGCCTGCGGTATTTGCGAGACTGGGCCAGTTCCGAGGAATACCGCCAAATTAAGCTAGGGAACTACAAGCGGGCTGTAGCTGAGGGTGCGGTTGATGTCAAGTCGCAAACGCCTAACAGTGAGACGGAGGCTTTGCGCCGTCAGATTGAAGAATTGCAGCGGGAGATCGAGAGGCAAAAATCAAAGCGAAACTAAGTTTAAATTCCTCGTTTCCAGGCTGTGCCTGGGAAGCAGCTAAATGTTTTGTTGAAGATTTACCGGATTTGAGGGAGGGGGAAACGTAAAAGAAAGATAAACCAGTGAGAGACTTACTCGCAACTGGCCTCCAATCTGAAAACTGTCCCCTCCTTTCGGAAATCTGTTTCGGAGGAGGTGTAGTTTAAATCAAGAGAACCTTATAAATCAACGGGGCTAAAAAAAATGAATATTGATAACACAATGAATACTAAGAAGCCAACTTCTAATTTTTTCGGCAATGTGGGAAAAGTCGCGATGGCTCTGACTCTTCTAGCCGCCGGCATGGCATTTACAAATCCTGGGAGAGATCAATACCTAACTTATGCTTCCGGCGTACTCCAAACCGAGTTGGAAAGCACTGTGTGCAAAGATTCTCGCGTCCCGAAAGCTTTGGGCGGCATTACAGATACTTTGATCGGCAGTTGCAAGAATCTGCTGACTTCGCAGCGGGGCACGATCGAAAGCTTGCTCGACAATACAACGCAGCGTCAGAATTTGGGTGTGGTCAGTATTTACACAACTGAATTAGGTAAAAAAAGCTATCAAACAGTTGGAGCTTTTGGTAATTTTGTTACCCTGCCACCTAGTTCTGAAAATGTTCAAAATTAGAGTCAAATTAAGTTCACTTGTTGAAACCGGGTTTTTTAGAAAGCCCGGTTTTTGTTTACGTAATTCTCTCTCAGTAAATCTCAATAAATTCGGAGAGCAATAGCACATATTTTTAAGGAGACCCGCTATTAGAGAGAAAATATTAAGTTTTCTTAAAGAAGAAAAGTTATTGTCCCACTTAATATTAACATGAACGCTATAAAGTTTGATGTTTAACAAATAAGCAGATGGTAATGCAATTAAGTAAGGGTGAGAGATTTAATATCTCTAAAGAAGCGCCCGGTTTGAAAAAAATGGCGATCGCCCTCGGTTGGCAGGTGACAGAGGCAGGACAAAGCTACGAGGTTGATGTCTCTGCGTTTATGCTAGGTGCTGACGGCAAAATACCTAACGATAAGTATTTTATCTTTTACAATAATCTGCAATCCGGTGACAGTTCGGTACTGCAAGTGATTCGGGATAAAAACAACAGAAGTCAAGAGAATAAAACGATTTACGGGGTTATCTTGAAAAGAGTTAATGCTGAAATTGAGGAAATAACTTTTGTTGTCACTATTCACGAAGCAGATAAAATTAATGCAAATTTTAGCAATATAAAAAATGCTTTTATCAAGATTTACAATTTGGATACAGAAAACGAACTTGTTCGTTATGAATTAAAAGAGAATTTTTCGCGAGAGACTGCTGTAGAATTTGGTCGCTTGTATAGAAAGAATGGAGAGTGGAGATTTCAAGCGGTAGGAGCAGGATATCAGGCAGGATTGCAGAGTTTTGTGGATAAGTATTGCAGCTAAAGTAGTAATAATATTGCTCCAATTAATCACGAGTTGGCAGCGGTCACAGCAGATGATTTGCAGTTCCCGGCTGGGGAGTTGGAGGTGAAGCCAGAACCGGAAGCGGAACAGTCTCGTCTGGAGCATTTGGTAACTTTGTTAACTTGCTACCTAGTTTTGAAAATGCTCCAAACCAATGTCAAATTCAGTTCAATTGTAGAAACCGCTTGGGAAGCTAGCCCGGTTTTCACTTAGGTAATTCTCTCTAAGTAAATCTCAATAAATTCAGATACAGACACCAGATATTTTTAATCAAGCCCGCGATTAGAGAAACTCTGTTAAATTTCATTAATTAAAGAACTTCTTATGCCACTTAACCTTAAGATGAGTAGTATAAATTTTTATCTTTAACAAATAAGCAGATGGCAATGCAATTAAGTAAGGGTGAGAGATTTAATATCTCTAAAGAAGCGCCCGGTTTGAAAAAAATCGCGATCGCCCTCGGTTGGCAGGCGACAGAGGCAGGACAAAGCTACGAGATTGATGTCTCTGCCTTTATGCTAGGTGCTGACGGCAAACTACCTAACGATAAATATTTTATCTTTTACAATAATCTGCAATCCTGTGACGGTTCGGTACTGCAATCGATTCCTGACAAAAACAACCGAGGTCAAGAGAATAAGAGTATTTACGGCGTTATTTTAGATAAAATTAATCCTGAAATTGAGGAAATAACTTTTGCGGTCACTATTCACGAAGCAGATAAAATCAAGGCCAATTTTAGCAATATCAAAAATGCTTTTATCAAAATTACCAATTTGGATACGGGAAGCGAACTGGTTCGCTATGAATTAAAAGAAAATTTTTCGCGAGAGACTGCTGTAGAATTTGGTCGTTTGTATAAAAAGAATGGAGAGTGGAGATTTCAGGCCGTAGGAGAAGGATATCAGGCAGGATTGCAGAGTTTGGTTGACAAGTATTACAGCGGAAATAGCCATAATATTGCTTCCATTAGTAGGGAGTTGACAGCGGGAACAGCAGCAGATGATTTGCAGTTGCCGGCTTGGGATTTGGAGGTGGATTCAGAACCGGAATCGCAACAATCTCGTCAGACTCGAAGGGTACAGCCATCACGAATTAACAATCAAGTTAATAATTCGCGAAGTCGCAAAATACCCGCAGCTTTATTAGCAGGTTTAGGGGTTTTGGTGTTGGGGACAGGTGTAGGGACGATCGCCTTTATGCGATCGGGAAATGAAACGCTGAAGCAAGCTAAAATACTGGCAGTTGAAACGCAGAATGCAGGGAAAGCCACCGATGTAAATCTGCTCAGAAGTTTCGATCAACGACTTAAAGAAACGATCGCCAATTTAGAGAAAATTCCTAACTTCCCCGGCTTTGGGTATCAGCAAGCTAGAGCAGATTTGCTGCAACTGCGCCCGAGTTTGGTTCCAGTAGCGCAAAATTTACAGGCGGCAGAAAGTCTAGCAACGGCTCAAAAATTGGCGATGGAAGCTGCTGTGGTTGTGCAAAAACCGCCTCATCCGATCGAAGTTTGGCAGCAGTCGCAAAGTAAATGGCAACAGGCGATCGCACTTTTAGAAGCGATCGATTCACGTACACCTGTTTATAATCTAGCTCAAAATAAGTTATCTACAGCACTTTGCGTGACTAAGAGGTACAGTAACAGCAGTGAGCAAAATAATTTTCGATTTGCTTAGTTGAACATAA
>NZ_JAUBPI010000075.1:0-31711 GCF_036700645.1 Microcoleus sp. S36b_A4
TTACACAATCATTCTGCCTATTCAGGACGGCGATGTCTGAGGGGTGAAACCCCTCAGACATTCGCCAACAGTCTCTTGAAACCGCGTCTACACGGACAAAATCCGCCTGCGCGGATTGAAGAGAAGACGCTGTATTTTTCATTGTTGTTTAAGTTTCGATCCCCCTAAATCCCCCTTAATAAGGGGGACATTGAATACTCTTGTCCCCCCCTTATTAAGGGGGGCTAGGGGGGATCGAGCGAACTATTAGAACAATTGCTTGACCCGAAATCGCTCTTAAATCAATCCGAAATTAACCGCACTAATACTGCTAGCAGAAACACCACCCAGAGAAGCTAAAACTTCCCCTGTTTGTGCCAACCGGATTAAAGTTGCACCGCTATCTTGAGCAATCGCCAATTGCGAGAAACTTAACCCATTACCCAATACTAACAAATCTTTACCGACTTCAAAATCAGTAATCGTATCAGTACCGGAATTGGTAGAGAGTAGGAATTTATCTACTCCCATTCCTCCTACCAAGGTATCAATTCCTAAACCGCCATTGAGTAAATCATCTCCCTTACCTCCGTAAAGAATATCATTACCATCATCGCCGTTCAAAATGTCAGCACCACGGTTGCCAAACAAGACATCATCACCGCTACTTCCCAGGATTGTATCGCTACCTTTGCCACCGAAAATAGTGTCATTCCCCAGAACTCCATCGAGGGAATCATTGCCCCTCATGCCCATCAACACATTATTCCCGCTGTCGCCCGTCAGGATATCGTCTCCATTTGTACCGAGAATTGCATTCGGGGAATTGCTGCCCAAATCAGCATCGCCGCTGACAACAGGAGTTGCAATCCCAGTCGGCAACACTACAGCTTCAATTCTGCTATCTAAAGCAGTACCAGTGTTGTCAGCAACTAGCTGGGAAATAGGTTTATTTCCTGAACCAACAGCTTTGAAGTCTTGAGTGGTTGGGCCCAAGGCTACTTGTTGGAGGCGGGCAAGTGATTCAGGAATTGATGTTGCTGTTGGGTTGGAGACAGCGGCATCAATGCGCTGATTGGCTGTTGCCATTACTGTCGCGGATTGCGATGTAATTTGGCTGATTTGTTGACTGTTGAAACTGGGGTCTATTTGCTGGATTTTCGCGGCTGCTTGCTGAATGATTGGTTCTAAGGCTGCTGCATTGCTGAGGTTTAAGACTGTACCGGATTGAATTTGAGCCGTGATTGAACTGACAACAGCTTTGACAATATCGGTATTGACTGCACTGGATGCACCGTCAATCAAACCGCTGGTTTGAGTGATGAAGTTTTGGACTTTCACCATTGCGGCTAAGACTTCGACTCCGCCCGGTTGATTGTTGTTAGTCGCTAAGATTGGATCGAAGCTAGTTAGGTCAACATCAGCGGGGAGAGAAAGGGCGGCTTTGACTAAAGATTGGGCTTCTTCTGGTTCAATTCCTTTGTCGATTAAGTCGGCGACTAAGCTGGTTAGGAGGGTGACTACACTCGCATCTGGTGGTGCGGTGACTGGTGTTTCTAGGGGTAAGCCGGTGGCGGTGTCAATGCCTCCTATGGCTACTAGATTGCCTTCTGATGGGTCGATTTCTCCGTTGTTGTTGGTGTCGAATGTCTCGAAGGGGATGTTGAGATTGAATTTACCGCCTGTGTCGGTTGTGGTGGATGGTTCATTGGTGTCTTTGACGCCGTTTTTGTTGGCATCTAAGAACACAGTTGCACCGGAGATATAACCATCAATCACCCAGCGTCCATCTGCTGTCGTTGTTACCTTGAAAGTCTGTTCGCTACGGCCACCGAAAGAGTCTGTAGCTATTAACTTCGCCTCGAAGGGTTGCGAACCGCTTGGGGGAGTTCCGGTGAATGTGATGGTGTTTTCCCAAGGGTTGAATTGAAGTCCTAGCCAATTAGTGTTTGAGCCACTAAATTCTAAAGGACTGCCATCAGGTAGAGTTAACTGGTAATTAATCTGGTCGCCATCGGGGTCAGTGTATACATCTTTGATGGCTTGGTTAAACTCACTGTACCGAGAGCCCAGGTTAATTTGCTTTTCTGGAGGACTGTTCTCAATTCTAAAAGTGCCTCCTCCGGCAAAGAGCGAACCTTCCCAAGCAGTATCAATTGCTTGCACGCCCCAGTTATATTCTCCGCGAGGCAAGTCTTTCAGTTGCCAGCGGGTGTTTTGACTGACATTCCCCAAACCTACGAGTTGCCGAGTTCCATCGATATTCCAAGACATCGGGGAAAGAATATCCTTGCCATCCGATCCCGTAACTCGCAGGTTGTAGCTTAAACCGAGATCTGGAGTTTCCTCGTCTGTCCCTCGGTTCCACTTGAAGGTAACATCTCGACCGGAAACTTCAGCCGGTAGTAGTGCGGGTGGACTGGGAGGAGTGTTCGCGATCGCAGTGTTATTGCGGAAGACTTTGGTAAAGAAGTCGTTTTCGTTTATGAACCCGTAGGGGTTGTTTGTTGAAGAACCCGTGAGCAGGATATCCAATTTACCATCCTTGTCGTAGTCTCCCCAAGCAGGGTAGGAGTCGAACTTATTACCAGGCTCTGCGCCACTATCGATTTGTACGCCACTGTCGGTAAAGCCATTGCCGGTGTTTTGATAGTAGATTTTGGTGACGCTTGTTCCTAAACTTTGGGGGTTTTCCTGCTTCCAACCAGTGACCAGGATATCCAATTTGCCGTTATTGTCGTAATCTCCCCAAGCAGCTTTAGCTTGACTCAAACCAGGTATCTGTGCACCTATGTCTTCAAAGCTGGCTGACCCATTTTCACTGGTTGTGTTGCGGTAGACTTTGGTGAAAAGCTGGCCTGAACCATTCGCGCCCTCGATCGCCCCCGTGAGCAAAATATCAAGTTTCCCGTCGTTGTCGTAGTCTCCCCAGGCCATATCATAAACATTGGCGCCAAAGCGAGGGAATTCTGAACCTAAACCAGGCAATGATACGTTTGTGTCTTTAAAAACGCCATCGCCCAAGTTGCGGTAGAGTTTGGCTTTTTGCCTTTGCTGCCCTGATTGAGTCTGCTGTGACTCCCTTACCTTGATCAGGATATCGAGTTTGCCATCATTGTCGTAATCTGCCCAAACCCCTGAACTGGTAGCACCAGCTATTTCGCTAGTAGAAAATAGCGGTTCGCCAGTATCGAGACGTGCTTCGCTGTCTTTAAAGCGGTCTTGAGCGATCGCACCTGTGTTGCGATAGAGCGTGGTGACGATCGGGTATTCCGGGTAAGAGCCTTGTGTATTGAGCAACAAATCGGGACGCCCGTCATTGTTGTAATCTGACCAACTCGAGCTAAAAATTGTAGAGGGGAGCTTGTCACGTAGAACTGTTTCCAACTTAAAGTCCGCATTACTGTAAGTGTTATTAGGAACGTTGCGGTAGATTTCGTACCTGAGAGTGTTGTTGCTATCGAGATTGGTGTTGGTCAGCGTGGCATCCAGTCGCCCGTCATTGTTAAAATCTCCCCAGATTGGGTTATAACCTGGCAAGTCGGCTTCGCTAAAGCCAACTTCGCTCAATCTTTGACCGGTGTTGTCGTAGATTCCAGTGTTGTAGTAGGTTCGGTTGTTTCCGAGGATATCCAGTTTGCCGTCATTGTTGTAGTCTCCCCAGATAGCTGAATACAAACCAGATATCGGAACGTTCGTGTCGGTAAAAACTGAAATTTGGTTGAGGGCTTTCCGGAGATTCAAGCGTCCGCCACTGACCGTTGTCCCTTGCAGAGAAGGAAGTGGGTCAGTAGTTGTCATTAAGATGTTTTTTAGCTCCGTGACTGTCAGGCTGGGGTTCTGAGCTAAAAGCAGAGCCGCTGCACCTGCCACATGAGGGGCTGCTTGAGAGGTGCCTGCACCCCAGCCATACTGATTATTAGGGAGTGTGCTGCGGATGTCACGCTGATCGCGTGGAAAAACCGCAGCAGTTCCGCCTGGAGCACCTAGGTCTACTGTATTTTTTCCATAATTCGAGAACCAGGATAGCTGGTCTACGTAATTCGTGGCAGCTACCGAGATGACATTAGGGAGGTCGTAGTTAGCAGGGTAAGACGGCTCACTGTCGTTGTCTGAACTGTCATTACCCGCTGCTGCTATAAACAAAACGCCCTTCTTGTTGGCGTCGCCGATCGCATCTTTCTCAGCTTGGGAGAACCCGCCACCACCAAAGCTGGCATTAATCACCTTTGCCCCATTTTTTGTGGCGTAGTCAACTGCTTGGATTACATCGCTAGTCGACCCCCTTCCCTGAAAGTCGAGAAACTTTAATGGCATGATGCTAACATTGGGGCTCACCCCCACTACACCGATGTTGTTGTTGCCAGCAGCTCCGATTGTTCCCGCCACGTGGGTACCATGACCATTGTCATCCATCGGGTCTGGGTCTTTGTTAGTAAAGTCATAACCGCGCACATCATCAATGTAGCCGTTGCCATCATCATCTTCGTTTTTTATGCCTGCTATTTCTACTGAGTTCGTCCACATATTAGCAGCAAGGTCTTGGTGATCGTAGTCCACACCCGTGTCAATGACCGCCACTACTACATTTTTGCTACCCCTTTGAATATCCCAAGCTTCCGGTGCATCAATATCGGCATCTGGCGTCCCACCAGTCTGTCCAGCATTATTCAAACCCCAGAGTTGATCGAATTGTGGATCGTTGGGTACTGAGTTGATAGAGAGCAAATAGTTGAGTTCAACGGTCTCGACCCTGGGATCTTGAGCTAAGCTGGTTTGAGTCGCTAGCAAATCTGCATTTGGAGCCAACTTTACTAATCGCCATTGCTCCAATTCACCTGGCTCCACTGCTGAATTGATCTGTACGCTTGGCGGCACTAAGTCTTCGATTGCGATCGCGCCATTAATTTGAAAAACACTCTGGATGGCAACATCGTTTACATTACGTCTCAACTTAACTAGAAGCTCACCTGGCTTATATTCCACCCCAGTTGAGGGATCGACTGCGACTCGCGCATTGCTAGCAGTCTCGTTACCCCTGTTAACAACAGTGGCATCCGGTGCATCGAGACCGTTGTAGTTACTATCGGCACTCACAGCAGGGGCAGTCACAATCTGATAAGTCTTATCGCCGTCAAATACTCGATCGTTGACACCCGTTACCGTAACCGGCCGCCACTGATTCCAATTAGCAGAATTGAAGGTAATTGATTCCGTTGAAATTACTCCCTCTGCCTCATTGCTGCTACGCAAACCAATCGTTACATCCGCAGTCGGTTGGCGGTTGAGTTTGATGGTGAATTGGTCTGTGCCACCTGCTTCTGTAGTTACTAATCCCGATGCCGGACTAATAACAATGCCGGGACTTCCAAGTATCGGCGTCGGTGTAACTGGAGTTGGCGTCGGTGTAACTGGAGTTGGCGTCGGTGTAACTGGAGTTGGCGTCGGTGTAACTGGCGTTGGCGTCGGTGTAACTGGCGTTGGCGTCGGTGTAACTGGCGTTGGCGTCGGTGTAACTGGCGTTGGCGTCGGTGCAACTGGAGTTGGCGTCGGTGTAACTGGAGTTGGCGTCGGTGTAACTGGAGTTGGCGTCGGTGTAACTGGCGTTGGCGTCGGTGTAACTGGCGTTGGCGTCGGTGTAACTGGAGTTGGCGTCGGTGTAACTGGAGTTGGCGTCGGTGCAGTGTCGTTATCAGTAATCGCCACTGTCACGCCCGGAATCGCGATCGCACTATACTTACTATCAGCACTCGCAGCCGTATGAGAAATACTGCCTGTATGATTTCCTTCAACAACCGCATCGTCGTTAGCGGTGACAGTGACAGTTTTGGCAACATTCCAGTTAGTGCTGTCAAAGGTAATTGTCCCGATCGCATTTATTTCACTTCCGGCATTAAAGTTAATGGTAACAGGAGCGATCGGCTCCGACGTTAACTTAAGCTCATAACTGCCATTCGCCCCGCCTTCTGTAGCAGTTGTGCTCGTAGGTGTAATGCTGACACCTGCTGTGTCGTTGTCGGTAATCGCTACATTGACATCCTGAATTGTTGTGCCGTTATACTTAGTGTCTGTACTCGTAACAGTGTGAGCGATCGTACCCGTGTGCGTGCCTTCGGCTTTGCTATCGTCGGTAGCGGTGACAGTGACAGTTTTGGCAACATTCCAATTCGTGCTGTCAAAGGTAACAGGCGCGATCGCATTTATTTCACTTCCGGCATTAAAGTTAATGCTTACAGGGGCGATCGGCTGCGACGTTAATTTGAGCTCATAACTGCCTGTCGCCCCGCCTTCTGTCGCAGTTGTTGCCGTGGGAGTAATAGAAATACCAGCCGTATCATCGTCTTTATTGCTGAGGCTAACATCCGCTACATCTTTGTTGTTGTAAATGGGATCTGTACTAACAGTAGCCGCCGTGAGAATCTTGTAGCCAATATCGCCGTCAACAATGCTATCATTAACCCCTGTTACTGTCACCGGCTGCGGTGTGTTCCAGTTAGCAGTAGTGAAAGTTAAGCTATTAGTTGAAACTGTTCCCTCCGCAACCTTATCACTGCTCAAACCGATAGTAACATCAGCAGTCGGCTTAGTATTCAGAACCACAGTAAAGCTAGCCTTAGTGCCATCTTCGCCCGTAGTTAATCCCGCCGTCGGATTCACCGTAATTCCCGGAGTTTCGTTATCACTGTTGGTGACTGTGACATCATCAGGATCGAGGTTATTGTAATTAACATCGGTACTCACAGCAGCAGTCGTGACTATTTTGTAAGGTAGAGGGCCATCAGCTACTAAATCGTCAACACCACTTATCGTTATTGGTTGCGGTTGATCGTAGTTACCAGAAGTGAAAGTTAAGCTATTAGTTGAAACTGTTCCTTCGGCAACATTATCACTCCTCAAACCGATGGTAACGTCAGCAGTGGGTTGAGCGTTGAGTTTGACTGTAAATTCTGCCTTGCCACCAACTTCACTTGTAGTTAATCCCGATATTGGGTTAACAGTAAAGCCAGCTTTGTCATCATTAGTAATAGTTGTGGTAGCGGTAGCAGTGGTAATTGTCGGTGTTACGCCTGGGCCTGTGGGACTTGAAAGGGTGACGGCTATGGTTTCGTCGGGTTCAACTAGGGTGTCGCCTAATAAGTCGAGAGTAATGGTTTTGGATGTTTCATCGGCGGCAAAATTAATTGTGCCAGTAGGAGTAGTTGCCCCAGAAGTGCCACCGATGTTGTTGTAATCGCTGATGTTTGTAGCTGTTCCGGCGATCGTATAATTGACGCTACTTGCCCCGCCTGTGTTGCCGCTGCGAGTGGCGGTGAAAGTCAGAGGTTTTGTGCCGCTATTGCCTTCAAGAATGCTGGGAGTACCGGCGGCGATGGCGTAAGAAACTGTACCGTTGGCTGCAATAGTTAATGTTGTTTGTTTGGTTGTACCGGCAATGCCTCCGGTGATTGTGCCGAAGTTGAGGATTGCTGTTTCGGCGTTTTCAGGGAGATTGTCGGGTTTGATAGTAACTGCAATATTTTGGGTGAGTGCGGAACCTGTTGCACCTGCGGGGAATTTAATCGAGGTAGGGGAAATGGTGTAGTCTGAGTTTTCGGTGGCACTGCTGCTGGGGTCGATCGCAATTGGTACTGTTACATCGGTGAAGGGAGTGCCACCGCTGATGGTGATGGGAATATTAACTACTGTATCCGTTGTTCCTTCTGTGCCAGGGTAGGTTGCTGCACCGAAATTCACTGTATTGGGTGTATTTAGCAGAATTGAAACGTTATCTGAACCGCTGTTAGTTACTGCCAAATCCGGGAGAGTATCAGCATTAAAGTTGCCTGCAATAATGGAATTTGGATCTGTGTTTGCAGCAAAGTTAATGGGTGTACTAAAACCGCCATTGCCGTTGCCTACTAGAATTGATGCGCCGCTGCTGCTTCTTACGGCTAAGTCAAGTTTGCCATCTCCGCTAAAGTCTTGGGCGACAATGCCTTGCATACTTGTTCCGGCGCTAACCTCAGTGGCTGCGCCAAAGCCGCCTGTGCCATTTCCTAATCGAATTGACACACTGTTAGCGTTAACTACGGCTAAGTCGAGGAAATTGTCTCCGTTAAAGTCCCCATTAGCGATCGAATTTGGATTTGTTCCACCCCCAAAATTAGTAGCTACACCAAAGCCGCCAGTACCATTCGCTAAAAAAACAGAAATGGTGTTAGAGAAACTGTTCGGCACAGCTAAATCGGAAAAAGTATCTCCGTTAAAGTCCCCCACTGTCATCAAACCGGGAATTGACTGCGCGCTCAAGTTAGTGCTGAAATTTAATGCCCCGCTGCCACTGCTATTTGCCAGCAAAATTGTGACAGTCCCAGAGGTACTGCCAGGGCTTGCATTGACTACTGCTACGTCTGAAAAGTTATCGGCGTTAAACTTCCCAACTGCAACCGAGATAGGATATACTCCTGTGGGATATGGAGTGGGGCTGCCAAAACCGCCCGTACCATTTCCTAAGAAAATTGAGAGGGCGCCGCCAGTGCCGCTACCCACTACTGCCAAGTCGGGGAAATTATCATTGTTAAAATTGCCGATCGTGATCGATGTGGGACTTGACACCGCCAAGGTAGGAATAGGCGCGGGATTAAAGCCACCAGTCCGATTTCCTAACAGGATGGAAACAGTGTCAGATCCTTGGTTTGTTACAGCTAAATCAGGTTGGCCATCGACGTTAAAATCCCCGGTAGCAATACCGTTGGGATTTGTCCCTGCACCAATATTAGTCGGAGTACCAAAACTATTCAAAACATACTCGTAACCCGCTAACACTTCGGCTTCAAATACCAGCGGGGTTTCTATTTTCCCGGTTCTCATTTCCAGTTCCCAGTCGCCACCTTTTGCTACACTTCCTGTGAGGTTTTGGGAAGCCGCAACCGACGCGCCGGTTAACTCACTCAAGCGTTTGACAAATGCTTTACCTGTCTCGCCTGCTGCTACGGAACACCCGTACAGGAGGATATTAGGTCGATTTTTGCTCCTTGAGTCGGTTTGTGGCGAAAACCATTGCTGTAGAGAATCCCGATCGCACTCTATATCATCTAAACTCAAGCTACCGTCGCCGACTTGCAAGCTGCCGGGAGCACCGTGAGAAACGATGTGAATGCTGTCAATATTGGTACGAAGAGCTAAAATTTGAGTAATTTGGTCGATCGCATCTTTATTCCCATCCACAACGACTACTTCCGTACCCGGTTTTACCCCAGCGACTAAACTTTGATAATTTTCAACTTGAGTGTCGATAAAGGCGATCGAACTTGGAGAAACTTGATTATTGAAATTTGGCATATTGCACCTACTAATAGCTAAAAAAAGACAATAATTCCCCTGTTTCGCGACTTGCGTCCGAAACACTTTCTGAATGTTGTAGTAACAATAACTGTTTTTTCTAAAAATCTATATAAAGTTTTCTTTATAAACAGTTTTTTAATTAAAGTTTTGATAAAGATGGGGAAATTTATTAAGTAATATTACGGATGAGCCAGCGCGAGGTGGATGAAGTAACACAAAAGCACTTTAATTGCAAGTGTAATGAGACTCAAATATTAAGATCGGGATTTTTGATAGATATCTGCGATGTAATTGAGCCGCTTTTTTCAAGCCCTGGAGGACTTTCGGGCAAGGATGGGGGCGGGTTTACGAGATAATTGCCTAATACCAATTATCTCGTAAACCCGCCCCTAAAACTTATTCTTGACCATCTTTACGGGCGATTCCCTACGAGATAGCTTCGCACGCGCGGACTTACTTCAAACTCGCATCTATCCGTGCTAAAATCCCCTCAGCTTCCCCACACAAAGCAGCGTGACAACAGCCGTTACTCGCCAACAATCCCCCCCACTGACTGACATCTCCCCGGTTATATTGCAAAGTAGAACCGTCAAAACGAGTAAATTGACCGCCCGCTTCAGTCAAAATTAATTCGGGCGCCGCTAAATCCCAATCTTTAGGCGCAGACTTTCCCGAAAGCGCAATATAAACATCAGCCTTTTGTTCTACAATTGTCGCAATTTTACAGCCTATACTACCGACAGCCAGTTGATTTTGACAAGGCAGTTTTTGTAACAATTGATTAAAGCGATCGCCCCGGTGACTGCGGCTAGTTACTATAGATAAATCGGCCACTATATTTCGCGCCGAAACCTGCAATTTGACCGCAGAACCGTCCCGACTTTCCATAAAAGCGCCCGCCTCGCGGATTGCGTAATAAATCTTTTGCTGTTGGGGCCAAGCCAC
The DNA here is from genome assembly GCF_036700645.1 of Microcoleus sp. S36b_A4. Taxonomy (NCBI): domain Bacteria; kingdom Bacillati; phylum Cyanobacteriota; class Cyanophyceae; order Oscillatoriales; family Microcoleaceae; genus Microcoleus; species Microcoleus sp. S36b_A4. The sequence goes on from NZ_JAUBPI010000075.1 coordinate 10,249, forward strand.
AACTGCTAATACCGGTCTCCCCTCGAATGCTAAAGCAATGTGAACGGCAAATTCACCTGTTCTGTCAATAAAATCTCGCGTTCCATCCAAAGGGTCAATAATCCAAACCCAACTTTGAGGTAAGGGAACTTGACCGTTTTTTTCTAAATAAGATTTGTAAGTTTCTTCGGTGAGATAGCCAAATTCTGCATTCCCTAAAGCCGACTGTAATTCGTCGAGAATGTAAGAATTGACAGCGACATCGGCAGCGGTGATGGGGCCATCTTTTTTCTCCTGGATGTCGAGGTTAGGAGTGTGGCAATCCTGGCGATAATAGGATTGTAGGATATCTGATGCACTCCAGGCGATCGATCGGGCAATTTCGCTGATTTCTTCGAGAGTTTTCATGAATTTCTTGTTTGTAAACCGCAGATGAACGCCGATTAACGCAGATTTCTGTAGGGGCGGTGTCCCCGTGCCCGCCCCGGGGAACCATACATTAGCAATTACCAATTAATATGAGGATATTTCCATTCATAATAATTAGGAAACACAAAATTAGTAAAAGAAACCGAAATACTAACCTCCAATGATTTTACATGATGCCACCAACCGACAGGAATAAAGATAGCTTCTCCCGGTTCCAAAATCACTTCAATAATTTTCGCATCTCTGTAAAGCGGGTATTTGTCATAATCGGGATTTTCTCCGTCCACCTTGCTGAAAACCCCGACGTGATTATAAAGCAGAGGTGTTTGTTGCGGAGAAATCAATTTAATTAGTTTGCGACCAGACACTTGAGCTAAAATTAAATTAACTGGGTCATGGTGCAGCGGTGTAATCGTGCCTTTCGGCCCAAACCAAAAGAAAACTCTGCCTTTTGTATCCGTTGGATTTAGGTATTCTGGGAAAATTTCAATGTCGTTAAATAGGGGTTTAAATTCCTCTCTTTCCAGAGTTTGGTTGTTAGCCACCATGTAGTAGTCGTTGCTAGGCCCACCTTTGACCACCATGTCTACATATTTGCGGAACAAAACAATTTTTTTGTGATTTTCTATCTTAATTTCGTAATTCGGGTCAGAGTTGCGGTTGGCTTGAATTTGTACCTCTGCATCGCCGTATTTTTGCTGCAAATACTCCGGCGTCCACAACTGCAACGCTTTCCAGTTGTGCATAATATTGGTAATAATTACTGGAGTATTTTTGGCGTAGTAATTTTCGAGAAAATACTCTCTAGAAAGGCTGCTTTTGCGTTCGATTGTGCCAAACTTGGAAGACAATGCAGCTAATTGATTGCTAATCCTGAGATGCGATTCTAATTTCTGCAATAACTGCACGTACTGACTACCTGCTTGAAAGTAGGGATGAGATGATATTTCCCTAACTTCTGCGGTGGCTGTTTCCGCATCTAGGCCGGTACTTATTAAGGCTTGAATGATTTCTGCGTCGGGTTGATTTAATAATTTGTTGGCCGCCACCCACTGTTTCATATTGTCGGGGACTTCTTGTTTGCTTGGGGTGAGTAGATTGGGCAAGTTTTGTGTCAGCCATTCTAGGTTAACTTGCTGTTGTTCTGTGAGGGTAATCCGCAAAGGGGGAAGGGTGATAGTTAGGGGTTGGGTGTCAGCCATGATTCGGGTATGTTGTTTTGGGAGTGTTTTGTGTGACTTTAACTTGTCTTACTAATATAGCAATTTGGTTAACGAACCGCGAAGGCGCAAAGGGCGCGAAGGAAGAGAAGAGAGAAGTTCACAAATTTTGTCGAGGTTGCTGTCAGGATTTTAACTTAATAGGTGTTGCTAGTTCAACTTTTCTAGCTGGGAGGGGTTTTCCCCGGATACTTTGATTAATTTTTAATTAAAATTAACCCTTATTCATCCAGGCGCGGGTTCCGAAGTTTTTGCAGGAATCGGAAGCGATTTTAGCTGCTGCAGTGAGAGTATCTGTAAAGTTGTTATTTTGCAAAATGTAGTGACAGAAAGCGCCGTGAAAGATGTCGCCTGCGCCTAAAGTGTCTGTGGCTTGAATTTGAGGTACTTGTATCGTGCCGTAACTGCCATTGCTGAGGTATAAAATTGATTTTTCGCCGCGCGTGATGGCAATATGGGAAATTCCGGCTGCTGACAGGTAAGCAAAGACTTGTTCTGAATTGTCGCAGTTGGGCGGATGAAAATTCTCGGAACATACAGCCCATTCAACGAAAGGCAATATTTCCTCTAATCCGGGTTTCCAACTGCCGCCGTCGAGGACAATGGGAATGTTTTTCGAGTGGGCAAGTTGAGCAATTTCTTGGCTGGCTGCGATTTGATGTCCGTCAAGCAGTACCATACTAACTGATGTTAAAATATCCTGGTTAATTGTTTGACTGTCAACTTGCGATTTCGTAGCATTGATGGAAATTACCGATCGATGGCCCGTTGCTTCAGTTACAATAATCGAGGAAACTGGCGGCGAGTGCGATCGCCCAGGTTCCAAATCAATTATCCTGACATTATACTCCGCTAAGTCTGCACGAATTAATTGGGCGATCGCGTGAGTGCCCAAAGCCCCAGCCCATGCCGCCGCATTCCCCAAATAGCTAAAAGTGACCGCAGCATTGGCCGCCGGCCCGCCCGCAGCAATGGTACAATCAGAAGCAACAACTTTCTGATTTTCACCCGGAGGCTTCCCGGCTAAATAAATTAAATCTAACGTCGCCAATCCCAAAAACAATCCTGTTTTCATATCTTCTTAAATGTGTGGCATGGGCGTCCCGCCCGTGTCCCATCTGCGGTTAAAAATCCCAATCTAAAAATGCAAGCAAATCCCACCACAGGAACACTTTACATCGTAGGAACCCCGATCGGCAACCTCGAAGACATGACATTTCGCGCCATCCGAATCTTGCAAACAGTAGACTTCATCGCCGCCGAAGACACCCGCCATACAGGCAAACTTTTGCACCATTTCCAAATCAAAACTCCCCAAATCAGCTATCACGAACACAACCAACACCAGCGACTTCCCGAACTCATCGACAAACTGCATTTAGGCAAAGATATCGCCCTCGTCACCGATGCTGGAATGCCGGGAATTTCTGACCCCGGTTCCGAGTTAGTTAAAGCCTGCGCCGATGCTAATATTAACATTATTCCGATTCCCGGCCCGACCGCCTGCATTGTTGGCATAACTGCATCAGGATTACCCACTGAAAGATTTGTATTTGAAGGTTTCTTACCCGTTAAAGGCCAAGAACGCCAACAGAGTTTAGAAGCTTTGCAAATAGAATGTCGCACTATAATATTATACGAATCTCCCCACCGATTGCGGCAAACTTTACAAGATTTAGCAACTACTTTGGGCAGCGACAGACAGATTGTGCTGGCGAGAGAGTTAACTAAAATGCACGAAGAGTTTTGGCGTGGTAGTATAGAAAGTGCGATCGCACTTTACACCAATCGCGAACCCCAGGGAGAATTTACCCTCATAATTGCCGGCATCCAAACAGCAGCCCCAATATTTTCCGAAGACGCCATTAAAGCAGAATTGCAAACATTAATTGCAGAAGGCATAAGTCGTTCCCAAGCCAGTCGCCAGCTAGCGCAACAAACATCCCTCCCCCGGCGCCAAATCTACCAACTCGCCCTCACAATTGGCGACAATGAATCAGTAGAACAACCCTTAGATGACTTGTGAATATCTCTCTTCTTCTCTGCGCCCTCTGCGCCCTCTGCGGTTAAATAAAAAAAGCTAGATACTCACACTCAGAATTATATGGTACGCGGAAACTACGATCGACAAAAACCATATTTACGCAACCCCCACATTAACAAACCAATCGCCGAAATTTATGCAGACTTAGACGCCTTTACCTGGGAGATATTTGAAGACCAACCCCACCGCTTCGATACCGTCAGTTTCTACGTCTTGCTTCCCCCACTATTTTACGAAGGGCGTTTCATCAAAGGAATTTACTTCAGCGAAGCAGTCGAACTCATCAACAAACTATTTCCCCAACTTTCCTCAGTATTTTTCTCCTTCACCTATTCCCCCGGAATCTCCTATTCCTGGGCCCCCATAGCTGACGCCTACTCCAGTTTATACAAAAACCCACAGCGAGAAAAGTGGTTTCGCGAAACTTATGTCGATCGCGCCCACAAACCAATCATACCACTGCAAGACACCGACTTCATCAACGAATACTTAATTTCCCCTCGCAACGTCCCCGCCAAAGACATAGACTTGCTAGCCGTCTCCCGAATTTCCGAAGAAAAAAATTTGCCAATCATAGCAAAAGCCTTAAAAGTTTACCGCCAAAAATATCCGCAAAAACCGATTAAATTAACAGTAGTCACCGGCCACGAATTTGATGCTAGCAACCTGAAAACTCTCGACCAGTACGCCTTAAAAGAATGGCAACAAGTCGAGGAAATTTTAACCAATCCCTCGGACTACATTAACTTAGTGCCAAGAGTAGACTACTACAGCGAAATCCCCACATATTATTCACGAGCCCAAGCATTCGTCCTCGGTTCCCTCCTCGAAGGAAAAAACAGGGGAATTACCGAAGCCATGAGTTGCAACGTACCAGTAATTTGTTTTGAAGAATTCAACCAATACGCCAGAGGAAACTCGCCTGTTTTCCCCGAAGGTGCGGGTCTTTACGCCAAATTTGACCCGGAATCTCTCGCAGATACTATATATACAGTATTGGAAAATCAAACAGAATTCAAACCGCGATATCAGTATTTAAAGCATTGCGGGCGCAAGAACTTTTTCAATACTTGTATAGACAGTTTTCCTTACTATCAGCACAACATTCCCGACTACAAACCGGGAGATGCGATTAACAATTTGTGGCTGGATTTAGCAGTTCAGCAAAATTATCAAGTTAGTTTGAATAGCTTTTTGTACGGAGGTTCTCCCTTGTCTCATATTCGCGGGACAAATGCGATTCAGCACAATCTCGGTCAGTTAACCAAGTTTCAATGACAGATAATTCGGAATGATGAAACCACAGAGGACACAGAGGACACAGAGGAAGAGAAGAGAGAGATGAATAATTCTAATGTCAACGGGATTTGAGATTAGTCTTCATAGCGAGGACTTTCGCTAAAAGCCCCGTGGAATTCATTCCCTAGCGACTGGTAGATGGTCGGCTTAAGTTGACACCAATGCCCGATGCCCGATGCCCGACGCCCGATGCCCGATGCCCGATGCCCGATGCCCGATGCCCTATGTCCTATGCCCTATGTCCTATGCCCTATGACAATATCCTCAAAAATCTTACTTGCCAAAACTCTAGCCAAATTCACAGGAACAGCATTGCCGACCATTTTGTATCCATCACCAATATACTTGTACCTAAAAATAAAGTCATCCGGGAAAGTCTGAACTCTCGCACACTCTCGCACAGAAAGCCGACGGTAAGGCAAAGGCGAATTAGGGTCAAAAATGCGTTTGTCTTTGCCAACCAAAATCATTTTACTAGCTTGAGGATGGAGAGGTGCGTGTCTGCCGCTTGCCTGAATTGTAAAAGAAGGTTCTGACCAACTTCTAACTCGATTGCGCGACATATAAAGGCTGGAAAACCCCAAATCCGCACATTCGTGATTTGGGACAGAATCGTGATAATTATCTAATTTACCCTTAACTGACATTGGCGCGATCGCCTGCAAATCAAAAATCGCATCTTTCAGCGTCAAAACCTCAGTTCCAGGTTCGGGAAACTCAAAACCAAAACCCAGAGTTTCCCGATAGCCAACAACAATCACCCTTTGCCTATCTTGCGGAACACCAAAATTTCTAGCATTCAACAACTTGTACGAAACCCGATATCCGATGTCCTCAAACTGCGATAATATATAAGTGAAAGCATCCTTGTTTCTGGCAGCTAAGATACCGCTAACATTCTCAGCTAAAAAAAACAAAGGCTGCTTGTCCCGCACAATTCTGATATACTCCCAGAAAAGTTGACCCCGACTGTCATCAATCCCCCGTTTCGCCCCTGCTTCACTCCAACTTTGACAAGGAGGCCCGCCAATTATCCCAATACAGTTAGGAATTTCATCAGATTTGATTTTCCTGATATCTCTGCGATCTAAAATAGTTTCAGGATGATTGAAATTATACGTATCCCAAATAGACTTATCATATTCATTCGCCCAAACCGGATTAAACCCAGCCAAGCGAAAACCCAAATCCAACCCCCCACAACCCGAAAATAGAGAAATAATATTCATACCTATCGACATCTATCTCCTCTCTTCCTTCGCGCCTTTCGCGCCTTCGCGGTTCGTTAAAAAATCCAATAATCCTCAATGAATGCAGAATCCATCCTTCAATCTTACCAACATTTCGGCGTCCATCTCGGCTTAGAAAGAATTCACCAACTTCTCCAAAAACTAGACAACCCCCACCAACAAGTACCCATTATCCACATTGCCGGCACCAATGGCAAAGGTTCCGTTTGCGCTTATCTCTCTTCCGTACTAACAGAAGCAGGCTATCGAGTTGGACGCTACACATCCCCGCATTTAATCGATTGGACAGAAAGAATTTGCATCAACCAAAAACCGATTTCCCCAACAGAATTGCAACAGTGTCTAGAACGAGTTGTCGCCGCTACCGAAAATAACACCGAAACTCCCACTCAATTTGAAATAATCACCGCAGCAGCTTGGCTGTATTTCGCCGAACAAAAAACAGACATCGCAGTCATAGAAACTGGATTGGGCGGTAGATTAGACGCGACTAACGTTTGCGAAACACCTCTCGTTAGCGTCATCACTTCTATCAGTCTCGATCACTGGCAAATACTCGGCCCCACCGTGGCAGATATTGCTGGGGAAAAAGCGGGAATTCTTAAAGCAAAATGTCCGGCAGTTATCGGAGAATTGCCAGAATCAGCTAGAATAGTAGTAGAAAAACGCATTCAAGAATTAGACTGTCCGGCAACTTGGGTAAAACCAGCAATAGATTTAGGACAAGGATTCGCAGAATATCAGTTAAATCAAAATGCGGTTAAAATAAAATATAAATTGCCGCTGCTGGGAAAAATTCAACTAATGAATTCAGCAATTGCGATCGCAACTTTGCAAACTCTCCAAAACCAAGGATGGCAAATTTCTCCAACCGCCATCGAAAACGGTATCGCCAAAACCCAATGGCCCGGAAGACTCCAGCAGACAACTTGGAAAAACCGCAATATATTAATTGACGGCGCGCACAACCCCGCCGCCGCGATCGCCCTGCGTGAATATGTCGATCGCCTGAACAATCACCCGTCACCGATTAACTGGGTAATCGGCATTCTTGCGACTAAAGACTGCGATGATATTTTGAAAGCATTACTCAAAAAGGGCGATCGGCTTTACTTAGTACCCGTACCCGATCAAAACTCATCATCCCCCGCAGAATTAGCCACCCTAGCTCAAATTATCTGCCCCGAATTAACTCTTTGTCAAGCCTTCCCCGACTTAACAACAGCTTTAGATGCTGCTGTTACAGGCGACAACCTAACAATCCTTTGCGGTTCGCTTTATCTCGTCGGCCATTTTCTGCAACAACAACAATCCCAAGCTTAAACGCATCCTGCCTTAAGATGAATTCTTCGGGTAAACTGGCAAGAGGTGCTTCATAGACACTGGGTTTCTTGTCGTAACCTCATGTCCGTTAGCAACGAATAGGAGAATAGAATCCGCGTTGTGAAGAGGCGGTAATTTCATCATTCGATAATAACTTAAAAGCTTATATATGCTTATATATGGCGACACAAATTCCCATTATTTAATAATACGTCAAGTAGCATAAAAAAGCAAGAGGTAATCTAAAAGAAAATTAATGCCCCATGCCCAATGCCCAATTTTTGTTACAATACAAGTGAGTTTAGAAAAATTTAGAGATAGAAGTTTATGAGCAGCCTTATATCGGTGCAAACGCTAATTGAATATATAGAAGCTTTGCCAGCCCAAGAGCAAACTTTACTATTTGACGAGCTTTTCAGGCGAAACATAATCAAGCAGCGTCAGGAAAACATCGATTATTCTATAGTCAAGGTATCTGGTGACTCGGCGAGGTGGCAAGAAGCACTAGAAAAGTTCCTCCAGGAAAACACCAAGGATAGAGTAAACATGGTCAAATTTTTGGACGCGGTTCGCAAAGCAGACCCGCTTATCATGGCAGAAAGAGAAAAGTCGCGCCAGGAAAACACCAAGGAGACAGTCAAGACAAAAACACTCTTAACAGGTAACGCTACCTGCGACATTCGCGCAGCCGATCGCACTAACTTTGGGGGCGAGTTCGACAGCTCAACGGCTCACGTAATCATTAAAAACGAATCAGACAGAACAGTCAGTGCAGCGTTGCTGGGATGGCCCGAATGTAAAGCTTTTGGCGAGACGCGATCGCAAGCACTGCAAAACCTTCACGATTTAGTAAATGCCCAGCTAGCCGAAGCAGAAATCGTCTCTGTCAAACTCACGAATAGTCGATCGAACAATCCTTGGGTGAGGTTAGCTGGTAAGTATGAAAACGATCCGTATTACGATGAGGTATTGGCACACATAGAAGAATATCGCCGCGAACTCGATGCAGAAACCGAAGCTTATTACAGTCAAATTGACGCTGCGGTTGAGACAGAATGAGCCTATACATACTTGATACGAATTGTTTCTCCGAGTTGCAAAAGAATCATCCAATGATGGTGCAGCGGGTCGAGGTTAACGCAGAAAACCTTGCTGTAACTATCGTAACCGTAGAGGAAGCAATTCGCGGCTGGTTCGATTTTATCAGAAAGGCTTCGACATCTTCGCAAGCGGACAAATTAGTATGGGGTTACACCAGGTTATGGGATACATTAGATGATTTCAAAAATCTCAACATTCTGAAATTTGACCAGAATGCTTTCACTATTTACACTGAGTTCCGTCGTCAAAAAATACGCATCAGCACGCAAGATTTGCGGATTGCTGCTATTGTACTTGCTAATAATGCTATCCTCGTTACGCGCAACAAACAAGATTTTGAGAAAGTGCCTGGTTTAGTGCAGGAAGACTGGACTATTCAACCTTAAAAGCAAGAGGCGAGATCAAAAAAAAATCCCGCCCCAGCTTCACTTAAAAACTACCTTTGATCCCAAGCCTTAGCCGCATCAGCAACAGCTTGGTCTACCGACTTCTCATCCAACATTGCCGCCTGCAAATTGTCATAAATCGCCTTTTGCAGCTTCTTAACATCCTTCAAAGGCGGAATCAATAGCTCGGCGGAACTCAACCCAGAAGCACTAACAATCCGAGCTCGATCGGCAGCAGGAGCATCAGCAGGAACGCTCTTAAAATAACCGTCCTGCAAAGCCTCAACCGTAGAAGGCAAAACATTAGCAGCCTTAGCAAAAGCCAACTGATTTTGAGAATTAGTCACGTACAAAGCAAACTTGACAGCATCATCAGGGCGCTTGCTGTCGCGGGGCACAACCAAATTCATCACCGCCACAGTCTTCTTGCCTGTTTCCCCCGTAATTTGAGGCGCAGCAGCCGAAACAGCACCAATACTCGGAGCATTCTCAGCAATCGCCTTCAAAAACTGAGGCCCAGAAGCTAAAAAAGTAGTTTCCCCAGCTTGATAAAGCTCGATCGCCCTGCGATGTCCCTGCACCAAAACATCCTGTGGCAAAAGTCCGTTCTTGTACAAATCCACCCAATACTGAAAAACCGCTTTGCCCTTAGCAGTATTAAAAGCCGCCTTGCCTTTAGCGTCAACCAAAGGCACACCCATTTGCACGAAAGATTGCAAAACTTCCGCCGAATCTTCCGGCACAAAAGTCACAAAAAAAGCAAACTTACCAGTCTTCTCCTTCACCTGCTTCGCAACAGTTGCCAACTCGGCATAAGTAGCAGGAGGCTTAGCAATTCCCGCCTTCTTCAACAAGTCCGTATTGTAAATTGTCACCCCAGTCGTGAGATACCAAGGAATGCCAAAAGTCTTGCCGTCGAGTACACTCGCTTTCCAGATATTTGGGAGATAGAGCGATCGAACTTGCTGCGGAATCCGAGAGTCCAAATCCAGCCAAGCATTGCGCCCCGCCAACAGCGAAGCAAAATCGGGATTTAGGTTAACCACATCCGGCGCAGTTTTCGCCGAAACAGCCCCCAAAATCTTGCTTTCCATCGCCGACCAAGGAACGTCCACCCAACGCACCTTCACCCCCGGATTTTCGGCTTCAAAACCGGCGATCGTCTTGTTGAAATACTCAGTAAACTGAGGTTGAAGCTGCATAGTCCAGAACTCGATTTCCTGCGTATTATTTGCCTGGGAATTAACAGCCGGCTTGCTGCAACTCACCACCGCCGCCAGCAGCAGCCCCACCAGCCCAAATACAGCAAAAAGTTGCCAAGATTTACGTTTCATAGAATAAAATTTGAGAGTTATGGGAACCGTCAGACAAAAAAGCGCTCGCCCGAATCAAGCGCGATGAGTCAGTAACAGAGTTTTGTACCTGGGTTCAGGAGCGAGATAGTCTGTTTTTGTGCAGAATCGGCGGGTTTTTGGTCGATCGAGCTGGAATTTATTGACATTCTCCGCAGAATAGCTATTGTCAAGTAAATTGGATAGCATAAAATCGGAACTAGCGATCGCGCAACACAGACGGAGCTGCGTAGCTACGGCGGGATACCGAGATTACAGCACTCTGGTGGCAGTTGGAAACCAACCCTCCAACAAGCCTGCGCGCTGAATCAGGCTGGCCAACTACAAAAGAAAAAAATAGCAATTATCGGCGACCCAATCACATGGTTAACTTTTTCAAAGGTCTACTTTCCCAACGCCAGCCAGGAATCGGGCTCGAAATAGCCCCAGACCGCATCAACATCATTCAGCTCGAAAAGAAAGCTCAGGCATTAAAATTAGGCATCCTAGCCTCAATAGAAGTTCCAGAAGACTATATACAAGAAGGACAAATAGTCGATCCGCCGGGAATGGCAGAACTAATAAAAGCCGTCCTCGCCGAAAACAAAATCAAAGCCAAGCGAGTAGCCACAGCCATTCCCGGCCGCGAAGCTGTCATCCGCTTAATCCCTGTTCCCGCAGAACTCAACGAAGAAGAACTGCGGGATTACATGAACGCAGAAGCAGGACTGTACTTGCCGTTTCCCAGAGAAGACGCCGACGTAGACTATCAAAAAATAGGCCTATTTGTAGATGACGACGGAGTAGAAAAAGTGCAAGTCGTGTTAGTAGCAACCCGGAGAGAAGTTACCGATACATACATCGAAACCTTCAAAGAAGCCGGACTGATTATAGACGTACTAGAAGTAACCAGTTTTGCCCTAATCCGCACCCTCAAAGACCAACTGCAACAATTTTCCTCCCAAGAAGCCGCTGTTCTCACCGCCATAGAATTTGACAGCACCGAGTTAGCTATAGTAGTGGACGGCATACCTCAGTTCAACCGTACCATCCCGATCGGCACCTACCAAATCCAGACCGCCCTCAACCAAGCCATGAACCTGCCGCCAACCAGAGACACCAGCGAACTGCAAGGCATGACCCTGCCCGTCACAGATACAATGGGCGCATCGGGAGACGCCAATCCGGGAACAAATGCGATGATAAAAGTATTGGGAGAACTAGCAGACGAACTGCGCCGCTCAGTAGACTTTTACCTCAACCAGAGCGAAGAACTCGAAGTAGCGCAACTGCTGCTAGCAGGCCCTGGAGCTGCGATCGGCAAACTAGACGAATTTTTTATGCAAAGATTAAGCTTGCCCGCATCTCAAGTCGATCCCATCGAAACCCTAGGACTCGAAATCAGCCAAGAAATTACCCCAGAACAGCGAGCAGGTTTAGGAGTCGCCCTAGGTTTAGGACTAAGGGAGGTTATGTGACCTAACAGTTTTAGATGAGAGAAAAACCGATTTGAGAATTTTAGGTAAAAACCCCTTCCAAAAGAAGAAGGCAGAAAGCAGAAGGTAGAATATTGGAGGTAGAAGGTAAAAGGTAGAATATATCTGAGGTAGAAGCAGCCCCTTCCTTCAGTAGAAGGCAGAAAGTTGTTTCTTTCTCCCTAAATAAATCCTTCACTTGTACCAGCAATCTTGGGTTCTGTCTAAAATCTAAAATTTCAAATTTAAATCTATAGCAACAGCCAAGACTGTTAGGACCTTCTTAATTGCTGAAACATAAGCGGTAGATAACTTTTTCCTTCTACCTTCTACCTCGTGCCTTCTACCTTTTACCTTGTGCCTTCTACCTTCTTCCTTCTGCTATAAAATCGAGTGAAGCCATGTACAGCCTAGATATTAATTTTCTCAACGACCGTCCGGACTACAAACCCGTTGCAGCAGCCAAAAGCTCAACTAAAAAAAGTTCCGGTGGAGCCAAAGACCAACTGCCCATATATGGGGCGGTACTGTTTGCCTTTGGGATCAACGCCGCAGTCATGGGAGCCTGGTGGTGGGCGACTAACGAAAATACCAACTTGGCCACACAACAAGCAGCCATCGACCAAGAACTGGCAACGTTAAATACTCAAGCCAACACCATCAAAGCCATCAACGCCGAAACCGACCAAGTTACCGCCGAATACAAAGCATTAGCCGGAGTATTCGACCAAATTAAACCTTGGTCGGCGATGCTGCAAGACCTGAGTGCCCGTACTCCGGCGGGAGTGCAAATTGGCAAAATCGAGCAAATCGACCCGAGTCCCTCCCCCGTTGCAGCAGCACCCCCACCCCCTGCAGCAACTCCCGCCGCCTCCCCAGGGGCGAGTCCGTCTCCAGCCAGCCCCGCCCCGGCTGCTGCTCCCGTCCCCGTCGTCCCGCAGCAGCCAGCAAAAGTACAAATTTCAGGAATAGCCAGTACCTTTGCTCAAGTTAACGACTTTATGCTGCTAATCCAGCGCTCTCCTTTCTTCCTTAACACCGATACCAAACTGATAGCGGCCACATTAAAAAACAACCCCGCACAATTACAAGTGCGTAACCAAAACGCAGCACCACCAGAACTTCCCAAACTGCGACCGGTGGTGGAATATAAAATTGAAACGACGCTCAGCCCGACGGGGGCCTCCGAGTTGCTCCCCGAGCTGCGAAGCAAGCAAGCAGACGGGCTCGCAATACGGATAGAAACACTTCAAGAAAAAGGAGTGCTAGAACCACAAAAAGGAGAAGTGAAAAAACCATGACAGCAGAGTTTATTTCTAGCGGAAAAGCAGAAGAGACAGGGGCTCAGGAAATATTTGGCATTAAGCTGACACCCCAAGTTCAAGCAATCGGCATCGCGGTTCTCGGGATCCTGATTGCCGGCGGTCTCGGCTACCAGTTCGTACTGCCCGAATTCCAAAAAAGCGGCGAATTCAAGCAGAAACTTAGCGAAAGCAAGCAAACGCAAGTGCAATTGCAAACTCAAATTCAAAAAAAGGCAGAAGCAGAAGCCAAGCAAGAAGAAGCAAAACAGCGCCGGGCCAACGTGACGGCAATGTTTGCCAGCGACGCCAGCGCCAACACGCTTTTGCTTGACATGACCCAACTCGTTAATAGAATCAACGCCGGCGTGCAAGGAGATGACCTCAAGGCTAAAATTACCAAATTTGAGCCCGATATGCCGCCAGCAGCAGCAACCGCCGCGCCGGGAGCTCCAGACCCTGATATTCTGGCCGATACCTCCTTCGGGCCGTCCCTGGCTGGCAAGCTCAGACGCAAAAAATTCAAGGTAGAGTTTGAAGGCACTTTTGCTCAAACCCGCAATTTTATGCGTAACTTGGAATTGATGCAGTCGCTGTTGGTAGTTAGGAATTTGAAATCTGAATTGCTAGCATCAAATCAGCCAATTGAAGTTGATTTTTTGAAAGGGAAAATAGTTCCTGTGGAGCAGCCACCAACTAAAATTAAAACTGCTTTTGACTTGCACGCGCTGCTGCCGTTAAAGCAAGAAGAAAAACCGCCAACTCCGGCTCCGAGTCCTGGTGCTAAGTAGCGGTAGTTGGGCGGATAGATATTAGCTATTGTTCCCAAATGGCTCTTTCACAAGAAGTCAGAAGGCAGAAGTTTGAAAGGGGAAGATTGAAGGTAGAAGTCAAAAAAGTATGAAGGTCAGAAAAATATTTTTTAGATGGCAATCAAAAATTGGCTCTAAAATCTAATTTCTTCTAATACCAGTTTCAAAAAGTAATGGAACTGTATGGCAATCCTTGCAGGAGTCGTAATTTTTTTACCCTACCCCAACCCTCCCATTTGTAAGGGGGAGAGTAAGAAATCCACAAATGATGCGAGGATTGCTGTAGGATAGCTTCTAACCCTTATGTCATCTGTTATTCCCAATCGAAAATTAAAAATCGAAAAGGGCATAACTGCTTCCTTTAAAAAGGCTCGAAGCGAGAATATTTTAGTCAGTTTAGCAGCTAGCGACAAAAGACTGCGAACAGCAAATAAAGTGTAGTGGAGGAGAGAACGTGAAACAGCATCTACGGTTAAGTGGAGGACTCTTATGCAGTGTTGCAGGAGTTCTGATCGCCCAAGCCCCCGTCTTGGCATTGCCGACTCAGGTCACAGGAGTGCAAGTAAGTCAAGGTAATAATGGCGTAAATATTGTTCTGGCGACAGAAAAGGGCGATCGCCCGCAAGTTTTCGCCATCAATAACGGCAATACTTACCAAGCCACAATTATTAACACCCAGCTCCGCTTGCCACAAGGCAACAGCTTCCGTCAAGATAACCCCGCTCCGGGAATTTCTTCAGTAGAAATCAGCCAGGTAGAGGCTAACAGCATCCGCGTTGTGGTAGCCGGCACCAACGGAGTTCCCAACGGACAAATTGTGCCGGGACAAGGCCAAAGCATCGTCCTTAGCGTTGCCGGACAGGGTGGTACAGCACAGTCTGCCCAAACTCCACCCCCGCCGCCTCCGGGACTGCCACTGAGCCAAACAGCTCCCCCCCCGGCTCCCCAAGTCCGCACCTCGCAAAACCCAGGCGTGCTGCTGCCAAATCCCGAAGTTACTGTTACCAGGAACGATCGCCCGCCCCTCCCCAGCGAAATACAATCCCAGACAAATCAGGCTGCGCCTTTCCAACCGCGGGCAGTTGCTCCGCCCTTGGGAGATATCGCAGTGTCTAACATCGCCCCCGGCGCGGGAAATATTGAACTGAGTTCGGGAGAACGCATCCCCCGCTTGGTATTGCGGGATGCCCCAGTCCGAGACGTTTTAGCTCTGCTTGCCCGCGCTGCTGGCTTGAACATTGCTTTTACAGGCGGCGGGGCCCCTGCTCAGCCGGGCCAGCCAGCAGTGCCTGGTCAGCCAGGAGCTTCCGGCTCGGATGAAGGGCCGAAGATTTCTTTGGACATCGAAAATGAGTCGGTGCAAGATGTTTTTAATTACGTGCTGCGACTCAGCGGACTGCAAGCTAACCGCCAGGGGCGGACGATTTTTGTAGGGACGAGCTTGCCGATCGACTCACGCAATATTATCATTCGGACTTTGCGGCTCAATCAAGTTCGCTCTACGGATGCAGCTAACTTTTTGAGCGCTCAAGGCGCGGAAACTCAACTGCCGATTACTCGGGTGACGATTCAAAGCGTGGGCCAGGGAAATGCGGCGCGGGATGTGGAAATTAGGGAACCGGACATTAAGGCGATCGGCGCTAGGGAAGGCACGGGGCCGCTCTTGCTGAGGGGACTGTCGGTGCTGGCGGATTCTCGGCTCAATTCCATCACTTTGGTGGGAGATCCGCGCAAAGTTGACATGGCTGTGGCTTTCTTGACCCAGCTAGATTTGCGCCGCCGTCAAGTCGCTGTCAACGTCAAGGTGATCGATATCAACTTGTTGGGAAATAACGACACTAGGAGCAGTTTCTCTTTCGGAATTAATAACAATTTCTTTGTCAATGACAATGGGGCGGCAACTCTCAATTTTGGCGGCATCAATCCGCCCAATACAACGCAGCTCGATCAGAGCTTGACCGGTAGGCCGATCATCGGCAACCCTTTAGCAGAACTGGAGCCTTTCTATGATGCGAACGGCCGACGTATCGTTCCGTTTACAGGTCAAGGTCTCGAAGGCCCCGCCAAAGGTGTGTTCCTCCAGCCGACAGCCCCAGTTACTAATGACCCTACGCGAGTTGGAATTACGGATTACGAGCCTGGATCGAGGACAGGCTCAGGAATTGCAGAGTTCGCCCTGTTCCCGGCGTTCCAGTATCCGAGGAGGTTCCTGTCGGCTTTGCGGGCAACTATTCAGAGCCAGAATGCCAAAATCTTGACCGATCCGACTCTGGTGGTTCAAGAAGGAGAAACGGCGAATGTGAATATTACTGATGAAGTGATTACTAACATCACGTCCGACACCGAGACTACCGGAAATACAAGTACCACAACGGTGACGGCAGTCAAAGACAGGGCCGGTTTGCAGTTGGGGGTGGCAATTGATCGAATTGACGACAACGGTTTTGTCTCTCTGCGGGTGAACCCGATTATCAGGACACCCGGCACCACTCAAAACCTTTCGACTGGCCCGAGCACCAATACTATCACTCTGCTGGGCGAGCGTTCGTTGCAATCCGGGCTAATTCGCCTGCGGGACGGTCAGACTTTGATTGTTTCGGGGATTATCCGAGACGAAGAACGGACTACAGCGAACAAGATTCCGATTTTGGGAGATTTGCCGATTATCGGTTCGCTGTTCAGGAGAACCAATAAGACCAACCAGCGGGCGGAGTTGATTGTATTGCTGACTCCACAGATTTTGGATGATAGCGATCGATCGAACTTTGGCTACCAAAACAACATCAGTCCCGACGCCCGCCAACTGTTGCAGCGCAGTCAGCCCGTCCAGCCGAGACAGTAGGAACGAAGGAAAAATGCCTTGCTGTCAACTTTCCACGCTCTTTCCCCTGAGTCCGACAGTCCGACAGTCCGACAGTCCGACAGGGGTTGAAACCCCTGCCTCAAAGCTAAAGTCCTCGCTTCAGAGGACTAAAGAACTGATTAGTCCTCTGCAAGACGACTATAAATCACTCTTTCAGTCGTCTTCAGACGACTTCAGCTATGAGACAGGGACTTCAGTCCCTGGCGGGTTTCGGGAGAATGAAACAGCCCTGGCCCACGGGGAAAAGAAAGGGGAAAGGAAGAAGGAAGAAGGAAAAAACTTTTCCTTTAGCCCTTGACAAATTACATTGTATTCCTTCTATTTCTATTTTTTTTTCGATCAGAAATCCACCGAGGCGAGAAATCTTGTCTCCAAGGTGGTATTTTTTTACCTAAATTTTGGGATTAATTACAAAAATTAGCAAGTTCCATATAAATTAAAGGTTCCACCGATCCATAACGGTCGGCAAGACTTTAGAATAATGCAGTGAAAATTAGATGCTGTGGGGTTTTCAGCAGTTAGAAACAAAAATTCCTTCTCTGACCAATTACCCTAGGGTAATTGGTATTCAGCAGGAGTTGTGATTCGCGGAAGCGGACGGGAGCAATCGGGAACCACCCAAACCTCCCAATCCACACCTCAATCCAGTTGATAACTCACAGCTAATAGTTGAACTAACTCTGTTTAACGTAATTTTGCAAATCGAGAAGGACTTCGCAATGAACAAAGGTGAATTGGTTGATGCAGTGGCGGAAAAGGCTAGCGTGACGAAAAAACAGGCAGATGCTGTTTTGAGTGCGGCCCTGGAAGCAATCATGGAAGCTGTCTCCGATGGCGACAAGGTGACGCTGGTCGGTTTTGGCTCGTTTGAGTCGCGGGAACGCAAGGCCCGTGAGGGTCGCAATCCCAAAACTGGAGACAAGATGGAAATCCCGGCAACCAGAGTTCCTGCATTTTCCGCAGGGAAGTTGTTTAAGGACAGAGTTGCACCGCCGAAAAACGCAGAATAGCTGGCGAACTGAGTCTTGATTAGACCTTTACACGGTGGGAATTTAGCTTGGGCAGCCGCACTGGCAGGCTGCCCTGCCTCTGCTATTGTCGATTTTTCTGCGAGTATCAGTCCTTTGGGCCCTCCTGAGTCGGCCTTGAATGCGATTCAAGCTCACTTGAGCAGTCTGACGGCTTACCCAGACCCGGATTATGGAGAGCTCAGGACTGCTTTGGGTGAGGCTTTGAATGTTGACCGGGATTGGATTTTGCCAGGGAATGGTTCGGCGGAATTGTTGACTTGGGCGGCTTGGGATTTGTCCAAGCTGGAGGCGACTTATTTGGTAACTCCGGCTTTTGGCGATTACTCGCGGGCTCTTTCGGCTTTCGGCGCGCAGGTGCTCAAATACCCTTTGGATCTTCAATCTTGCACCATTGTCAAGAACGGCCAAGATGCCCATTCCACAAGAGATGAATTTTGTGGAACAGGCATGATGCCTGTTCCTAAACAAGTAATTGAGCATGGTGCAACCTCTCAGTTGGATCTGAAATCGTCCGACGCGGAGGCTGGAAGCCGGTTAGTAACCGATGATTTGTCGGTTTCTAACCGTTCCCTTGTATCCCCTTCTTTTCGTATCCCAGTTCCTCTTGGTCTCGATGCCGCCTCTCGACGAGGTTTGCTACTGAACAACCCGCACAATCCTACGGGTTTGCTGTTTGCTAGGGAGGCGATTTTGCCTTATGTGAAGCAGTTAGGTATGGTGGTGGTGGATGAAGCCTTTATGGACTTTCTACCGCCTTCTGAGCAGGAAACTTTGATCGATGCTGTTGAGGAGTTTCCGAATTTGGTGATTTTACGATCGCTCACTAAATTCTATTCTCTGCCCGGACTGCGGTTGGGCTGCGCGATCGCCCATCCAGATATTCTGCGCCGCTGGCAGTTACTGCGCGATCCTTGGCCTGTGAATGCTTTGGCTGCTGCTGCTGCTGCTGCTGTGGTGCGAGATACTGTTTTTGAGCAGCAAACCTGGGATTGGCTGCCTGTGGCTCGCCGAGAGCTATTTGAGGGTTTGGCTAATTTGCCGGGTTTGCAGCCAATTGCCGGGGCGGCTAATTTCTTGTTGGTTGAGTCGTCGATGTCGGTTTCTTCGATTCAAAAAAGTCTGTTGGAACGACACCGGATTTTGATTCGGGATTGTTTGAGTTTTCCTGAGTTGGGCGATCGATTTTTTCGGGTGGCTGTGCGCTCAAGGGCGGACAATCTGCGGCTGATTGCTGGACTTAAAGAAGTCAGTAGTCATTAGTCATTAGTCAGTAGTCAGTTGTCCGTTGATAAACCGATTTTATTGGTCGTTCGAGCGCACCTACCCAAGAAACCCGGTTTCTCTGATAAATCTTGGGTTTTACAGCGAAGTATCTAGGCAGAAACCGGGTTTCTGACCCCGCGCGCCGATCGCCCTAAACTACTAACTAATGACTACTGACTAATGACTAATGACTACTGACAATCAAGCATCCAGGATACAAGCTCCCGGATTCATCCGTCCCGAAATAAAAAACCTGTATCAGATGAAACTTGCCCCCCGAATTTATCCGTGGTCAATGCTTCAATTCTAAAATCTAAAATCTAAAATCTAAAATCTAAAATTGATTGACTTCTTTATTTATGCTTGACTATGATTTAGTGATTATTGGTGGAACTCCGGCCGGACGTTATGCTGCTTTGACTGCAACTAATTTCCCGGCCCGCGTTGCTTTGGTGGAACCGCTCAGTAATTCCCAAGATTTGCCGACTGGGGGGAAAGAGTCGATCGACCTTGGTTGGAGATACAGCCAAACTTTGAGGGAGGCTGCTCGTTTTGCTCAGCAGATCAGCCGCCAGCAGTTGGGGGTGCGCTGGGAAGTCGCCAATTCCTCCATGCCGATCAAATTGGGGTTTGACGGGGTTCTCAAGTGGGCCGAGGGTGTTGTTTCTAATTTGTCAGAAATTGATTCTCTCGGCCTTTTGGCTGCTCGCGGGGTGGATGTTATTTTTGGCAACGGCGAGTTTGTTGCGAAACCGGATTTGGCTTTTGTTGTCGGCGGGCGAAAATTGCGATCGCTCTGTTATTTGCTAGCTTGTCCAACTCTGCCGGCGATTCCCAATATTGAAGGACTTTCGTCTGCTGGCTTTTTTACTTCGGAAACTGTTGGGGAATTAGCAAAACTTCCCCAGTTGCCTAAAAGTTTGGCTGTAATCGGCGCAGATCCCAGCGGTGTCGAAGTGGCTCAAACTTTTGCTCGCTTGGGGGTTGCTGTCACTTTGGTGGTGAAAAGTTCGCACATTTTGGCTAAAGAAGACCGGGAGGCTGCTGGTTTGGTGCAAGCTGGAATGGAAGCTGAGGGAGTGCGGATTCTGACTGCTACTGAGGTGACTCAAGCTAGGGTGATTGATGGTAAAAAGTGGATTCAAGCTGGGCCAAGGGCGATCGAAGCTGAGGAGATTTTTCTGGCCGCCGGTAGAGGACACAATTTTTCTTCGTTAAATCTCGAAGCGGCTAAGGTTAAATTCAGTGATCGGGGCGTGATTTTAAATGAAAAGCTGCAAACAACTAATCACCGCATTTACGCGATCGGCGATGTTGCTGGGGGTTATCCGTTCCCTCACATCGCTAATTACGAAGCTGCCGTTGCTGTGAAAAATGCTTTGTTTTTGCCAATGTTTCAAATAGATTATCGCGGGATTCCTTGGGCGATTTTTTCTGACCCGCAGTTGGCGAGGGTTGGCTTGACTGAAGCGCAAGCAAGACGCCGTTTTGGAGACGATCTGATTGTTTGTCGGGAATATTTCAAGAATGTTGAAAGAGCTCAAATGTCGGGGGATACCACTGGTTTTTGTAAGATTGTCGGGCGTCGCAATGGTGAGATGTTGGGAGCGAGTATTGTCGGGCCGCAAGCTGCTGAGTTGATTCACGCGATCGCTTTGGCGGTGCGTCACGGGATGAAGGTTGAGGCGATCGCCCAACTTCCTTATATTTGGTCGAGTTTTTCGGCAATTAACGGTCAAACTGCTGCTGTTTGGGAGTCGCAGCGCTTGGGCAGCAATACTTTTTCGCGCAATTTATGGGAGAATTTGTTTCACTGGCGCAGGTATTGGAATAAGTAAAGAAATCAACTGTTTGTAGTAGGATTTTTTTTAATTTCTATGATGAGCGCAAAGTTAAAAAGTAACTTGCTAATCACATTGCTCCTCATTAAAATTGTATGTAAATAAATAATATCAATTCCGGTAACACTCATACATGATGGGGAGTGCGGAGTGGGTAGCCGTCCGTGGGAGAATGTGGAATTGTGCGACCTTGACTTGATCATTCCCATCCAACTGGAAACGATATCAGACGCTCAGAAACCGGGTTTTTAGCTCACCGAAATGAAAACCGCGATCGGAAAGCGTCGGGGCGATCATCCGTTGGCGTAGGGATATACAGCACTTTCCAGGTAAGTGAAGTACAGAGAAACCAGGTTTCTTGAATAAAACCGATTTCTGGCGAGAAATCCAGAAGAAACCGGGTTTCTGGGGTGTACTTCATAAACCTGGAATCCGCTGTAAGGAATGAAAAATAAATAACTTAATGAATTACTCAGGTTGGGGTACGGCTCGATAATTCCATTTGGGCAAATATT
>NZ_JAUBPI010000076.1:0-31596 GCF_036700645.1 Microcoleus sp. S36b_A4
GTTCGTACTTCATATTATGGGAGCTAATTTTTTCTTTTATTTTACCTAGAACGAGCGCACTTTCGCAAGAGGTCTAAGTTATAGTTTCACCAACCTTCAATCGCAATTTACGCACTCTGGCAAAAAAATACCGCAGCATTCGCAATGATATTCAACCCATTATCGAACAACTCACACGGGGAGAACTCCCAGGAGATCGAATTGCTGGAGTGGGTTATGCAGTCTTCAAGTTGAGAGTCCGAAATAGCGACACTCAAAAAGGTAAAAGTGGTGGATACCGTTTAATTTACTACGTCCAAACAGCAACGGGAATCATTTTGCTGACCCTTTACACCAAGTCCGAACAAGTCGATATTGCAGCAGAGGATATTCAGAACATTATTACAGAATACGAGCAGCAGCAGAGCGAAGATCGAGAGGATATCTAAGAGTTGGGGAATCTTGCGCCGTCGAATATGAGGTTTCGACATCTTCAGTGGTAAAATCCTTTTAATATTTTATTTGACAGAAATCCCTAATCCAAAACCCGCATTCTCTGGGAGAAAGCCACGATTTTGCAGACAAACCGGTTTTCTTTTTGCCTTAGTCCTACTGGTAAAACAACTGGCAATAATTAAGGATCGCAATGAATAACAGCTATCAAACTCCAGGAATTGCGTTTTTTGTTCTAAAACTCAAACAAAAGTTTATAGTTTGTAGGCAGGTTTAACCTCGTATAGCAACACGGACTGCTACTATACCTCGATTACTTTACCTCCTTATAATCAACTCCATAACTCGTATCTCTCCCCGACAAATACGTCGTTTTCCCCGTTAAAGTCTCAAGAGTTTTTTTCGTTTCAGCCGAAGTAATCGAATTCAGCGGCACGCCGAACTTGCTAGCCAAACCAGCGGCCACGCCCACACCTTGTCCTTGATAAATATTCACCGTCGCAATTCGCCCGACGGATACAGCCATACCCACATAACCGGACGATCGCCCTACAATGGCTAAATTATTCACTTTGCTAGCCAAAGCGCTTTCTATCCCGAAATTATAGACTGGCAGCGGCGGAATTCTCGCAGATAAATTCTTGACTCCGCCCCGCATATCGAAATCGTAGGAAAAACTGCCGATCGACTTTTCAGGTACTGTTCCCCCTTTGATAATCTCCTGCCCCGTCAGCGGATCTACAACATCGCGAACGTTCAAACTTTGCCTGATATAAATCTCGTCTGGAAGAAATACTCTCACATCTTTACCAGACTTCTTTTGTAGCCAGTATTGGAGAAATGACATTTCTCTAATCATTTCAGGAGTCGGTTTTCTGCCATTAGCTTCCATCTTCATGATTTGGTCAACTTGGTATTTAAACAGAAACCCGTTCCAGGACAGCACATTCTTGTTATAAACGCAGACATTGCCTTTATCAAAAAAGAATCCTTTATTTTGACTAAAGGGCAGCTTTCTGTCTATGTGATACGCTGCACCTATGGCTACGCTTCTGATGTCGTAGCCGTCTGTATATGGCTGATAAATCGTACTCCAGAAATTCCTCATCCAGAATTTTGTACTAGCCGGATCTTTAGATTTCATAATGCTTTCTTTAATCTTTTTTACCAAAGGCCGATTGTATAGAATTTCATCTTCTATACTGCGGAATTCGGACATCGTTATCCCTGTAATTCTCGGAACTACAGAGACTGCTAAAGTTTCATTTTTGGATTTTATATTCTGAGATTGATATCCTGTATAATAAGATAATCCGGCTTTTCTGGCTAATTCCGCGTCTTGAGTTACGTCAATAAAAGAGTTGGCTTTAATTCTTAATGTGCTGCCTTTGACTTCGGCATATTCGATTTTATTATCTACGACGTGGGGAGTAAGAGTGGAGTTGGAAATAACTCTGACTTTTGCTGCTGAAAGCATTTGCCTGAGAGCTTGATCTGCCCTTTTTGGGTCTAAGCAAGATTCGGGCGCATCCGCTTTATCTAAGAATTCCTTAAAACATTGGGCGTAGGGTTGGCGATACCAACCGGGGATTTTATCTACATCGATGTAAGCTAAACCGCCGCGGGTGAGTAACCCGCCCAAAGGTGCTCTTCCGTAGTTCGATCGCACGATCGCAACTTTGCCCTTTGCGCCTAAAGTTTTCTTCGCCCATATCGCTGCACATATCCCCGGTACTTCATCACCATATACTACTACATCGAACGTTTGCTCCGGTGATTTTTTGGGAGGTACCGGAGGCGGGCTGCTGGATTTTTGCTGCAGAGTTCCATTGTCTAAGGTGGCACTTGCTGGGTTTCTATTTGCGATATAATTTTCTATTTCTCTGAAAGGCGGATAATTAAGTAAAAGTTTTAGGGCGGCAAAGATGATTGCAATTGAAGCTAATTTCTTGAAAGTAGAGAGCATTCAGTTGACTCGTGGATAAATTTGCAATACCTGAAAGGGCAGCTCAGGGTTTACGGAGTTGAATATAGCACGTTTAGATAATTTCGACACAAGTTTAACTTTTCCGGGAACCGTGGTAAACGAATCTTCTCAACCCACACCTGGTGATGCTGTGCTTGGCAGCCAAAATGCTACAATTACATCAATCACAAATTGAAACATAAAAAACATGACTTTTGAGGCGGTTTTAAATCTTGTTAAGCACTTGTCTCTAGCCGAAAAGTTACGATTGATTAAGTGGATTGTTCCTGAAATAGAACGAGAATTAGTTGTTGGGCAGACTCCCCGCAAATCATTGTGGGGTTTATGTGCTGACTTGGGAATTGCACCCTCTGCCGCTGATATAGATGAAGCTCGCAGCGAAGAATGGGCGAATTTCCCAAGGGAGGATTTCTAATGCTGCGTGCTGTAGCTGATACTCATGCTGTGATCTGGTATATCTTTGCCGATTCACGACTTTCGGTGACTGCTAGAATGACAATAGAACAGATAGCTGCCGAGGGAAATCAGGTGGCTTTTTCATCAATTACATTAGCAGAAATTGTCTATCTGAGCGAGAGAGGGCGGATTAATTCAACTACTCTCGATCTATTAGTGAGAGAAGTTGAGAGCGATGATGCCTTATTGGTGGAAATTCCTTTCGATCGCAATATAGCTTTGACTTTAAGGCAAGTTGACCGATCGCAAATTCCCGATTTGCCCGATCGCATTATTGCTGCTACTGCTTTGTATCTTAATGTACCCGTTATTAGTCGCGATCGCCGGATTCAATTATCTAGTATAGACACAATTTGGTAAACCTGAGTCACTCGGCGCAAGTTGAAATTTTCCGGGAACGGTTGTTAGCGGTTTTGCCAGTGTTACTGGTTTGGGAGAGCAATTGATGTGGGTAAGGATGGGGAGTGCGATCGCATCTCAGATATCTGGTGTCGGGAAGGGCGATCGGCTACAATAATTTAAGAACAACAATTGAGTCACCTTAAACATACAGAAAAAATGGAAAAAGTTTTTGTACATCCTGAATGTCCTTTTTCAGAGAACACATTTAAGCTATTGACTGAATTTTATGAAAATCCCAGCTCAGATTTTTACATGGCATACAAAAGAGATTTCTTAAAATATGTAGAAGAGCCAGTCAAGTATATTTTAAGCCAGGTAGAAGAGGAGTTGCCTGATTTTATTAAAAAATATATAGAGAGCAAGCATGAGGGCTTTTCCCCCTTTCAAACAAAAGATGGGAAATCACCAAACCTCTACAGTGGAAAATACTCTTTTATCGGTAGGGACTCTTCCGCTTATGCTAAGTTAATTTTAAATATTGAAAACCACACCTTAACTTTTGGTTTGGGTTTGTATACAAAACACCCTCTTTTTAGCCTAATTTTATTTACTTACAAAAATATTTATAGAAATAACGGTAATTTAATCGCAATTCTTAAACGTTATAACCTTCCCAACAAACATCATTTTTATTTAGATAATTATACAAACCAGAGGGATTCTGAGAACGAAGAAAATTTCAACCGCATAATAATCAAACCTGAAAAATGTATTTATGAACTATTAGAAAGTATGTTGCTATTAAAAAAAGCAATGAGCTCTACCAAAAGTTGTGAAGGGTGTGAATTTTATAATATTCAAGTGGGCATATCACTTGACTCAGAGGAAATACTAAGATATTCTGCCAAACACTTAATCAAAAAAATAGCACAAACCTTCAAAAAAGTATTTCCATTATTTTTAATTTTCCGTTTCTACTCCTCGGTCAATCCTTTACTTTTTCTTCTCAGGCAATATCTTTCAGTATATGAAAAGGAATTTAACCCAATGTATCAACTCGAAAAAATTTCAAAAATTACAGGTTTTCAAACAACCCAACTAACCCAATGGATACACGCCATTAACCGCAAAGGCCAAACCATCATCCAAGGCCCACCCGGAACCGGAAAAACCTTTATAGCCGAAAAACTAGCCAAACACTTAATCGGCGGCGGTGACGGTTTCTCAGACATTATCCAATTTCACCCCGCCTACACCTACGAAGACTTTATCGAAGGCCTCCGCCCAATAACTCAAAACGGACAATTAACCTACTCAATAGTTCCCGGTAGATTCCTAGAATTCTGCGAAAAAGCCGAAGCCTGTGAAGACACTTGCGTTCTCATTATTGATGAAATTAATCGCGCAAATCTCTCTCAAGTCTTTGGCGAGTTAATGTATCTCCTAGATAACCGACAGGACACAAAACGCTTTATTACACTAGCCAGCGGTCAAAAGTTTAGAATCCCTGCAAATGTCCGCATTATCGGCACAATGAATACAGCAGACCGTTCTATTGCCTTAGTCGATAACGCAGTCCGCCGCCGCTTCGCATTCATTCCCGTCTATCCAAACTATGAAGTGCTGCGACAGTATCACCACAGAGAGGGAACAGGTTTTCCAGTTGATAAATTAACTAGCATTCTACAAAATGTCAATCGCGCAATTAACAACAAACACTATGAACTAGGCATCTCCTTCTTTTTGACAAAAACCTTATCTGAAGATATCCAAGACATTTGGCAAATGGAAATTGAGCCATACCTCGAAGAATACTTCTTTGATAACCTGGAAAAAATGGATGAGTTTCTCTGGGAGAATATCAAGAATAAATTGGGCTATTGACAATCTAACGCCGTCATTAACGCTGATACGGTGGCATTACTCCATCCACCAGAATTATGAAACCAGAATCCCGCCGAAGTATCGAACTTACAGAATATCAATTAGCAACTTTTGAACAAGACTCAATCCCCGAATCAGTAGGACAGAAAATATACCATAATTATGCCAAGGAAATAGATATAGAATTTCCCAACCCTAAAACTAAATATAAATGGCACTTAAAATCTAAAGGCAGAGTTGGCAACATCCCAATCACTCCAGAATTTCACATCGCCATCCGCCCCAAGGTTCCCATAAACAACCTCTTTGGAATGCTTGACTATGCCTACAACCTTAAGATAAAATTTCCCCAAGGCTCGATTCAGCGCCAATCTTTACAAGAAACTTACGAGAGATTAGCTAACATTCTTGCCCACAAAATTCTAGAACGCTGTCGCAAAGGATTATATCGCGATTACTTATCCAAAACAGAAAGACTCGCCTACATTCGCGGCCGCGTCGATTTGCGGTCAGCCCTGCAAAAACCTTGGGATGTTAAACTAAAATGCCACTATAACGAACAAACAGGCGATATCGAAGATAATCAAATTCTGGCTTGGACACTTTTCATCATTGGCAGCAGCGGTTTGTGCGGTGAATCTGTTTCATCCACTGTGCGAAAAGCGTTTCACGCACTCCAAGGATTTGTTACATTAAAACCTTTTAAATCAGAAGCTTGTATTGATAGAAATTATCACCGTTTGAATCAAGATTATCAACTTTTACACGCCTTATGTCGATTTTTTTTAGATAACACAGGGCCGAGTCACGAAACAGGCGATCGCGAAATGCTCCCTTTTCTCATAGACATGGCTAATTTATATGAACAATTTGTCGCTGAATGGCTCAAAGCAAATACACCAAAAGGCTTTTTTGTCAAACAACAACACCGAGTCACACATGACCAAAACTATTTCGATCGCATTGACTTACTGCTGTGCGATATTGCAACAAGTAAAGTCCTGTATGTCCTCGATACCAAATACAAAGCTCCCGATACAGTAGAGAGTGATGACCGTCATCAAATAGTTGCTTACGCCAATGCCTTAAAGTGCCAAAATGCAATTCTCGTCTACCCGCAAAACCTCAAACAGCCACTAGACATAAAACATGGCGATATCCGAGTTCGCAGTCTAACTTTTTCCCTAGATAGCGACCTGAATGAAGCCGGAAAAACCTTCTTAAAATCTCTACTTCCAAACACCCTCCCCTAACTCTACTCTGCGCCTTCTGCGCCCTCTGCGCTTCATTTGTTCACAAAAAAAGAGGCGCAATTGCGCCTCCCAAATCTTTCATGTCTGTGTTCTAAACACTAACAGCCACTTTCGCTTCTTTTGCGGTCAACTTCTCGTAAGTCGCCCGCATCTTCAATCCGACTAACACTTGGAACAAACCAGTTCCATTGTTGGAACCAGGATATTCGCGGTGCTGAAGTAACAGGTGAGTTAACTCGCCTTCATACTTTGCAGAAGTCTTGCTCAAATGGCTTTCGATGTAAATAACTTCTTCGAGATTCTCGAACTGACCATCTACTTCCAAAATCGAGACTTCGTGACCGTAGAAAGCATCGGGCCCGTAGTACATCTTAATTCCGGGATAGGAACAAGTCAGCTTGCGGCCGCAAGGAACCCAGTTAATTGTTGAACCTTCGTCAAACAAATACGCAGGCTCAAAATTGGCGATGCCTTCGCGCTGGATCATCTGCACGCGCAGAACTTTCCGCTCTTTGTCATCTTTGATCAAGTTGGTCGGCAATACTTGAATTACCACATCAGCATATTGCTTTTGCGGGTCGATGTAGGCCGTAAAATCAGGTTTGCGAGCATTGATCGCAAACAGCACGTCTTCGTAACGGTGGCCCCGTTCCGCCATGTCGCGCTGGATTTTCCAAGCAATTTTTACCTCGTCGCTGATGTCGAGGTAGACGCTGAAGTCCAGGAGCGATCGAACTCGCTCGTCGTAAAGGGGATGCAGCCCTTCAATCACAATCACATGATTCGGCTCTACCCGCTCAGGAGGATCGAGCAGACCGGTTTCGTGGTTGTAAATCGGCTTGTCGATCGCGTGACCTTCTTTGAGAGCCTTCATTTGCTCAGCCATCAGGTCAAAATTGTTGGCTCTGGGGTCAAGGGCTGTAATCCCTGTTTCCTTGCGCTGCTTGCGATCGAGACAATGATAGTCATCAAGGCAGATTACAGTAACGAAATCTTCCCCGAACAAATCTGTCAATCGGCGTAAAAAAGTAGATTTTCCGCATCCGGAATCTCCGGCAACGCCAATTAAAACCACGCGATCCGGCTTACTGGTCATAGTTTCCCTCTAACAAAATCACTGTTTACTAACTAACTCAAGTCTAGATTCCACAAAATTTCAGCCCGCAGGTAGCGGCAAGCAGGCTTTGTGCTGCTGTGCTACCCCGAGACGATCGAGTTCTCACCAGCATACAGCAGTGAGTTGACTGCCTGCCCGGGCAGACCCAAGCAATCTTCAAGGCAAGTAATTAATACTAACTTTAGTGGTTAATCTTACCAGAAGGCGTTCGCCCCCTACAAGCTCAACCTCATTAAAACTGCTCGAATCTTCCTTTCTCTGGTGGGGCGCTCCCCAAATCACAATGACTTATCGGGGCAGATCCCCCGATCGGGTAAAATATTGGCAGTACGCAGACAACAATAGCTATAGGTCAACAGCCGAACGCAAAGCGGGCTCGGTGAGCGCGGCGTTCGGCTAGTAGGGATTTGATAACGCGAGCGATCGCAACTTCAACACTCCTGCCGGCGTGGCGAGGCCCAAAAATTGGCGCGGCCAATTAGTCCCGATGGCCTTAAGAAAAAAGTAAATTGAGTCTAACGTCACATTCTCTTTCTTTATAACTCTGTATCGTGAAGGACAAGCAACAAATGTACAGCCCAAGCATATCTGGTGTTGCGGCAAACTCAGAATCAGGCAGCCGCATCTTTGTTTACGAAGTGGAGGGTATGCGTCAGAGCCAAGCAACTGACCAAATAAGTAACCCGATTCGCCGTAGCGGCAGCGTATTTATCTCCGTACCCTACGATCGCATGAATCAGGAAATGCGCCGGATTGCTCGGATGGGTGGCAAAATTATCAGCATCCGCCCCTCAAATAGCGCTCCCGAAACAAATGGCAAAGTCGCACCAGAAGCAGGGCTACAGAGTCAGAAATCTGGAGAAAAAACTAAGCCCATGACTCAAGCCAAGGAAAAAGTTCAGGTTCCTGTTAACCTCTACAAACCGGCCAATCCCTATATTGGTAAGTGCATTTCTACAGAAGAATTAGTCAGAGAAGGCGGCGAAGGCACAGTCCGTCACGTCAAATTTGACATTTCTGGAGGCAAGTTACACTATCTCGAAGGTCAAAGTATCGGGATTATTCCCGATGGCACGGATAAAAACGGCAAACCCCACAAAATTCGGCTTTATTCGATCGCCTCCACCCGTCACGGAGACGATGTAGACGACAAAACAGTTTCTCTGTGCGTCCGCCGCCTAGAGTACAAAAGCCCAGAAACTGGTGAAAAAGTCTTTGGTGTTTGTTCGACTTTTCTCACCGGTTTGCAACCTGGAGATGATGTCAAAATCACCGGCCCCGTAGGCAAGGAAATGCTGTTACCCGACGACGAAGAAGCCACCATTATTATGATGGCTACCGGTACGGGTATTGCTCCTTTCCGGGCTTATTTGTGGCGGATGTTTAAAGAAAACAATCCCGATTACAAGTTCAGAGGTTTAGCTTGGCTGTTCTTTGGAGTTGCTTACACTCCCAACATTCTCTATAAGGAAGAGTTGGAGCAATTGCAGCGCGAGTTCCCCGATAATTTCCGCTTGACTTATGCCATCAGCCGCGAACAAAAAAATGTTGACGGCGGCAAGATGTACATTCAAAACCGGATTCAAGAGAACGCAGACCAATTGTGGGAATTGGTTCAAAAGCCGAATACTCACACTTATATCTGCGGTTTGAAGGGTATGGAAGGCGGAATTGATGAGGGAATGTCGGCCGCGTCTAGCAAGCACGGTGTTGAGTGGGCCGCCTATCAGAAACAGTTGAAGAAAGAGCACCGTTGGCACGTTGAAACTTATTAATGTGTTACCTGATTTAATCTGATTTGTAGGGTGGGCTTGGCTCGCCCTACAATTTTTGAAGCAGTTTTGAGTCTTGAGGGGCTGATTCACCCCAGACAAGTGTAAAATATACAGTAAGCTCACCGAAAAAGGGAGATAACTGACATGGTTATAACTTCTACCCAAAAACTCACCTTTGAAGAATATCTGAACTATCAGGGAGAATCGGGTGTGTGTTATGAATTATATCGGGGCAATCTGATCGAAATGCCAACACCTACAGCAATACATATCAAAATTTGTGAATTTTTAGTTTATCAGTTCCGGCGCTTCTTTGCAGCACACAACCTACCCATAGTTGCAATTGTGACTACCGCAGTCCGAACTGAGGAAAACTCTTCTCGCATTCCTGATGTGGTGATTTGCACTCAGAGTCTGTGGGAACAAGTCTGCGCGCAACCAGGTTCCGCAGTGCTAGATTTTGAAGAAAAACCGCTGTTAGTTATCGAAGTTACCAGCCCAAATTGGCGGGATGACTACATCCGTAAACGGGCAGAATATGACTTAATTGATATTCCTGAATATTGGATTGTAGACCCAAATCAACCGAAAATACGAGTATGCAGTCGCCCGGAAAATGAAGGCAGCTATTCTCATCAGGAATTTTTGCCGGGACAGCAAGTTCAGTCTGTACAGTTCGCTGAATTTATTTTATCGGTTAATCAAGTGCTATGTCCGCCCCTAGTTGAAGATTTAATTCGAGAAGAACAAGCACAGCTACAGCAACTAGGACAGCAAAATGAGCAACTAGAACAGCAAAATGAGCAACTAGAACAGCAAGTTAATGCCGAAAGGCAGCGGGCCGAAAGATTGGCGCAGCGGCTGCGAGAAATGGGGATAGAGATGGATACAGAACTTTAAATTGCCATGTAAAATCTGGATTAATTAGTCATGTAGATCCCGGACTTTTTTAAGAAGTCGGGTCTCAGGGTATTCAGTGAAGCCGCGGTTATCATACAATGATTCTAGATGAAGTGAGTTTCTACGGGTCAAAGTCGTGGCTTTCAAAATTGGTTTGCTAGGTTTGGGTACAGTTGGCGCGGGAACAGCAGAGATTTTGCTCTCCCCAGATGGCCGCCATCCGCTGTTGCAGGAATTGGAAATCTATCGGGTGGGAGTGCGCGATATTTCTCGAACTCGGTCTTTACAATTGCCAGAAAATGTGCTGACAACTGACCTAGAAGCGATCGCAACTGACCCGGAAATTGATATTGTAGTAGAATTGATTGGCGGATTGGAACCGGCGCGATCGCTCATTCTGCAAGCTATTGCCAGCGGCAAGCACGTCGTCACTGCCAACAAAGCAGTTATCGCCCGCTACGGAAATGAAATCTTCGAGGCCGCTAACAAAAAAGGCGTTTACGTAATGCTAGAAGCTGCTGTCGGCGGCGGCATTCCAGTCATTCAAACCCTCAAACAATCCTTAGTTGCAAACCGCATTCAAACTGTCACCGGCATCGTCAACGGCACAACTAATTACATCCTGACGCGGATGCAAACAGAAGGCGCAGACTTTGCCGAAGTGCTCGCCGACGCTCAGCAATTAGGGTATGCTGAAGCTGACCCCACAGCAGATGTAGATGGATTAGATGCGGCCGATAAAATTGCTATCTTAGCCTCGCTAGCTTTTGGCGGACGCATCAAATTAGCTGATGTTCACTGCGAAGGTATCAGAAAAGTTAGTGCGGCGGATATTGACTACGCCGACAAGCTGGGATTTGTGATTAAATTATTGGCGATTGCTCAAGAAACCTCCCGCTACAATGGCAAGCAAGCGGAGGGAGAAAGCGAACTGCTGTCCATTCGAGTGCATCCGAGTTTTGTGCCGAAAACTCATCCGCTGGCGAGTGTTAACGGGGTTTACAATGCCATTTTAGTCGAAGGAGAGCCGATCGGGCAATTGATGCTGTACGGGCGCGGCGCCGGTGCGGGCCCCACAGCTAGCGCCGTAGTATCCGACATCATGAATGTAGCGGCCATCCTGAAAACAGAAACTGTTCCGATTCCTCATCCTTTGCTGAGTTGCAGTCACCAACACTACTGCAAAATTGCTCCGATGCAGGAACTTGTTACTCGCTTTTACGCCCGTTTTTTAACCCACGATACTCCGGGGGTAATTGGCAAACTAGGCACTTGTTTCGGCAACCACAAAGTTAGTTTAGAATCAGTTGTGCAGACGGGAATTCACGGCGATTTAGCAGAAATTGTCGTCGTGACTCACGATGTTAGGGAAGGTAATTTTCAACAAGCACTCGATGAAATTCGCGCGATGGAAGCAGTCGATAGTATTGCTAGCACGTTGCGAGTTTTGTAAAAGTGATTTGCTAGGGGCGGGTTTCACATACAATATTTGCTACTAATAAGTGACAATCTATAAAACCCGCCCTCTCACTCTATTCTCGACCTCTGGGTGCATCGGCGTCAATCCCTTGTCCGGGGCGGTTAATACTTTCTCTTTTTTTAACCGCAGATACAGGCAGATTAACACAGATTAACGCAGATGAATTAGATCGATTCCCGTTGCAGCGTCGGTGATTGTTGACCCTTCGGCGAAGCTGAGCGGGCATAGCTTTTGACTGGATTTTACGCCCGACGATACTACCGGATTTGATATTATATAGAATATTTGCCAATCATTGATTATCTCTAAAACCCGTCCTCTCACTCCCCCAATGGTAAATGTCATGTAGATTTTTGCCATTTGATACAAGTAAAAGTTAATTGAGATTATTCGTTGTGCGGTGG
Source organism: Microcoleus sp. S36b_A4 (assembly GCF_036700645.1). Lineage (NCBI taxonomy): Bacteria > Bacillati > Cyanobacteriota > Cyanophyceae > Oscillatoriales > Microcoleaceae > Microcoleus > Microcoleus sp. S36b_A4. The sequence continues at coordinate 12,031 of NZ_JAUBPI010000076.1, forward strand.
CGGGTTTATGTAGATTTTTTGTACTTATTCAATATTGTTGGTAAAACCGGCGGCTACCAGATAATGAAAGGAACAGAATTCGATTTCGTCGATCGCAAAACGGGAAGGCACTTGCTAGATTCTCTCTACGAAAAGTTTGCAAAACCCCAACTGCACGATACTTTTAAACCCAATAATCCTTCAATTTACATTCGGCACCAGGAAGGGCAAGTTATTGATGGAAATTATATCATAACAAAAGTGTTTGAAGACTCTCGCACTGGTTTTTATGCTGAAAGTCGCGTCCCCATTTCTGGCAATCATCCACCTGTTTTAGTGATTCGCGGCTACGGTTCTTGGTATCCTTTCGATCGCGTTTTGGAAGATACGCCCGATGTATTTATGGCAAAACTAGAACGACAGTTAAAATCGGCGCAAACTGCGGGTGCTATTGATTGGATAAAGCAGCAATTTCACAGCGGGAATCCGCCCGATGTCATCGGAGAAAGTTTGGGGGGCAAAGTTGCTCAGCAAATAGCAGCAAAATACCCGGATTATATTAGATCCACTGTAGTTTTTAATTCTTTGGGCGTTTCGGAAAAGTTAGCTAAAACTTCCACCGCTAAGAATGTTTTTCACTATTTTACTTTAGGCGAAAGGTATGCTTTCTGGGCAAATGAAGGCGATTACATACCGGGGACGATTTTTGTGATTTCCCAGAAGGGGAAAAGCTGTTGTTATAAAATCGAGGAGACGATCGTCCGAATGGCGCGTTTTGAAGGCAAGTTTCTCAAAAGGCGCGCGATTGTGGCAATATTGGCTCAGTTGCTTTTGCTAAATAGACACAATGCGATCGTCCTCAACAAGCGGCGGTCAGTAGTCGTTCAGATCGATCGCACTCAATTGCAAATTTTCCGAAAAAAGCGCTTTGTTTAAACTCAGACAGAATTGCTTCAGGCGGCAGATGCCTGATTTTCCCGCGCTGCGACGGCGAGAACCAGACAAAGTGCTGCGATCGCTTTTTCCCATTCTTGCTTTACAGCGGTAGGTTGAACCTCATCAAAGGTGCTAACTAAACGAGGGATCGCTCGTTCTAATGCCTGTCTGGGAATTGATTTGTGCAGATCAACTAAACGAATTAAACTTTCTTGATTCTTCAAAAAACCGATTACCCATTTCGTAGTATGATCGGGACTCTCAGGGACGTTTTTAATTCCTAGTTCTGTTTGCAACCAGTCGTAAAAAGACGGCAGCTTTTGAGCTAAAACAGTTCCAGCAGTAGGCAAAGTTTCTTTGAGTAAAGCAGTATCCAGACTTGCGAATAATTGATTGAATTCCGGTGAATCGAGCAAGCTGGTTAATGGCAGTGAAAGCAGCGCTTCTGAAGCGTCAGGGGATACATTTAAAGTCCGCGAAAATGTTTGCAGCATTGGAAAGTCTCTGGTATTGATGACTTTTTTAGCCTAACAATCACGCGAATCAATGAATATGAGCTACCTCATATTAGCAAAATTATAAGATCTCGATCCCCAAAGAAGCCTCTAAATCTAGCTGCGTGCCTCTGCGGTTAATAATTTCCCATTGAATATTCTACACAAATTCTCCCTTAGCAACCATTACCACCTTACCACCCACCAAAACAGTTATTTCCCCTTCATTTTTGGCGGCTTGTAACAACAGCAAAGAAGGTCGAGCGATTTCATAACCCTGCTCAACTCTGACATCAATCTTTGCTTCCCCATAATAATCATGTTCTACCAAATATCCTGCCAAACAGCCGTTAGCACTGCCAGTCGCCGGATCTTCTGGAATTCCTAATGAATGGGCAAAAACTCGCACGTTTAAATCATTAATATCGCTGTAGGTTTCTGGGCAAAATATCAAAATTTCTTTCGCTTCCATTGTCTCAACTAGCTCAAAATATTTATCTAAGTTGACTTGAGCTTTTTTGAGCGAGGCGAGAGTTTTTAATGGGACAATTATAAACGGCACTCCCGTAGAAACTTCTTGAATTGGGAAGTTTGCATCAATTTCATCGGGTGCTAAATTCAGGACATTGGCCAGAGTTTCTGCTGATAAAACTTGACCAAAACTAGGCGGGTTTTGTCGCATCCACAAAATATCTGCCGATTCATTGTGATAATTAAAAGTAACTGGAATTTGACCGACGGCTAGATTGAGAATTACTCGATCGACCTTTTCGCGAATAATCTCTTGCTGCAACACAAACGCCGTGCCCAAAGTCGGATGACCGGCAAAGGGCAATTCCTTCTTGGGCGTGAATATCCGCACGTCATAGCCGCCATCTCGCGGATCGGGCGATCGAATAAACGTAGTTTCTGAATAATTGATTTCCCTCGCTATCAGGAGCATTTGCGCCTCAGATAGTTCGGCAACTCCTGCACCGCAAAATACAGCTAGTTGGTTGCCAGCATATTTTGACTCCGCAAACACGTCAACTATATAAAAATTCACATTTCCCTCGTTCAACAGTAGTTTGTGTAGCAGCGGTTTCAACCGCCTCCTCCTTATAAAAGAAGTTTGTAACTTGCTATTTCAAACAGCGAATTGCTTCCAACATTCCCCTGGCTTTATTGAGCGTTTCTTCGTACTCCATATCCGGGTTAGAATCTGCCACCAAACCAGCACCTGCTTGCACAGAAACCGAATGTTTGTCACCACCTAAAGAACGAACAACCATAGTCCGAATTGCGATCGCACTATTCAATTGCCCCTCAAAATCATAATACCCGTAAACCCCAGAATACGGCCCCCGGCGACAACCTTCCAACTCGTGCACAATCTCCATCGCCCGAATCTTCGGAGCACCGCTAACCGTACCTGCAGGAAAACCAGCTTTCAACAAATCCCAAGCTGTCTTATCCTGGGCCAATTCTCCCACCACATTGCTCACAATGTGCATGACGTGAGAATAACGCTCAATTTCCATTAATTCGTCAACTTTTACAGTACCGTTTCGGCAAACTCTGCCTAAATCGTTCCTGCCCAAATCAACTAACATGACGTGTTCCGCAATTTCCTTGGGATCTTGAAGCAATTCAGCAGCCAAAGCATCATCTTCTTGAGGAGTTTTACCCCGGCGACGAGTGCCGGCGATTGGTCGCAAAGTCGCTATCTTTTTGCCATCAGCAGCGTTTTCCGCTTTCACCATAATTTCGGGACTCGAACCGATAATCTGCCAATCTCTAAAATTAAAATAAGCCATGTACGGAGAAGGATTTATGAGACGCAAAGATCGGTAAAGTGCAAAAGAATCGCCACTGTATTCAGCTTCGAGTCGCTGCGAAATAACTACTTGAAAAATATCTCCGGCTTTGATATAATCCTTCGCTTTTAAGACATTGGCACAATACTTTTCACGGGTAATATTGCTCGTGTAAGCCAATTCTGTATTTCCGGTTGGGGAACGGGCATCTTGCCCGTCATTGGGAGGTGTCCATTCTATTAGAGTAGATTGCCGGGAAAGCGGCGATTGCAACTTCTGAACTAACTTGCCAACGCGATCGCACGCTTGCTGATAAGCATCTGCCAAATCAACGCCAACCTCGCGCAAATCCGCATAGGCGACGACCCAAATTTTCCGCTTCACCTGGTCGAAAATCAGCAAATTATCCACCTGCATCCACAACCCATCCGGCAAATCATTCTCGCTTGCTGGATGCACTGGAACTCGCGGTTCTATCCACTTAATTAACTCGTAACCCCAAAAACCGAATAACCCGCCAATTCCCGGCGGTAACTGCGGCAATTTCACCGGTTGATAAGACTCCAAACACTCGGTTAAAGCTACAAACGGATCGCCCGTAAATACTTTTTCGGAACCGTCACGGTAAACTTGAGTTGTGCGATCGCCCTTTGCCTCCAAAATCCACAACGGATCGCACCCTAAGAAACTATAACGCCCAAGTTTTTCCCCACCTTCCACCGACTCCAGCAGAAAACTGTAAGGTTGACCCGCACAAACCCGATACCACGCAGACACCGGCGTATCCAAATCAGCAACCCATTCTTGATACACGGGTACAAAATTGCCTTGTGTCGCCAGTTCCGAAAATTGTGAGAAATCGGGAAATATCATATATATCAGAAGGAAGAAGGAAGAGGGAAGAAGAAAGAAAGAAGAAGGAAAATGCAATCCTGGCAATAATTTCAGCGATTAAAAGCGTCCTACCCGTCTTGGGCTCAATAAACAAAAGACGGAAAGCAACAGCCATGAGGCTGCTGGTACTCGCCAACTGCCATCACCGCCATCGGTTTGAGCGCGCGCAGCCCCTCTTGCAAACACCAGCGAAACAAACTTGCGTAACGCACCGGCAAGTGGAAAGAAACCTGTGCTTCGGAGTTCGACGCGGCCGCCCCCAAAAGTAAAGCCTGCATATCCGCCTCAGTTTCCGCGACGCTGTGGCTCAAAGCCGACACCGCACAAGTATAAGCCACAATCCGACCTTGTTTGCAAGCAACCCAAGGAGAAAAGAAATTCAGGGCGTACTCAATATCGCTAGTTCGATCGCACCTGTATAATTTCTTGCACAAAGCCGTACATTCACCAACATCCTCACTAGCCATCGGTCGCACCTCAAACCCATGGTGCGGCTGGCTGCGAAACTTTCCTTCCATTAACACGAAAGATTCCTTCACCTCAAAACCCAAAGAAGCGTACAGCGACAGCGACGCCATATTAAAAGATTCCTGAACCAAACGGATGCCCACAGCGTCCTGTCCCCGTTCCAGCAAAGCTTTCATGATTTCCCGTCCCGTGCCGCGGCCTTGAAAAGTTCGATCGACACTGACGGGCCCGATACCACGAATCGGGTTGCGTTCGTCCATAAATCCGCACCCGACAACGACACCGGAACTCTCGGCTACGATGCCAAAAAACAACAGACTTTCGATTAGCAAGCTACTTATTTTGGTTGCAAACTCCAGCGTCGGAAAATCTGTAGGGAACAAGTGGCGATCGGAAATATCTTTAAAAGCTTCATAAGTAATGCCAGCGCAAACATCGATATCAGAAGGCTGCGCTCGCCTGATTGCAACATTCATTTTTAATTTAACGATTAACTTTTAATAAAATTAGAAGTTTGCAGTAGTATTTTGGCGCTGCGGGCTTAGCCTCCCGCGCCAGAATACTACTGCAAAAACAAGTTTACAAGCTGAGCCTTTCAAGGCAATATTAGCTATGTTTTGCTCAGCGATGCAGTCATAGTTTAAGGATCGAAAGTCTTCTTGCCGCTGAACTTCAGCTTAGCCGGATTGGGATTGCTGCCAATATTGCGGTCAATCTTACCGTTGTAGGGACGACCTTCGTTCACCTTTTCAGGGAACACGCCATCTTTGGGATGCAGGTACTCAGTAGAACCGTCGGGAAACACGCGGTAAATTTTGTAGTTCGAGATTTTGAATTTAGCCCGCAGTTGCTGGCCGCCCAAAGCGATGCACTGCTCCTTGCGGGGCAGATACAGCAAGTTGTCGCCTTGACGCATGATTGCAGCGCCGCCTGTAGGCATTTCAAACACCTGTTCCTTGGGGCTAGTCCAAGTGATCGCGTACTTCTCTTCAACTAGCGCCTTGGTCAGCAAGCCGCCGGTGCTGCCGCCGAAAAGAGGGGGTTGTCCAGTGAGTTCTTCTGCCATAAACATATCCAAAGGATTTTTACGGCATCCTATCATCATGACGCGACACTGCTGTCGAAATTGTAAGGAAAGTTAACAGTTTTTGGGCGATCGATCTCTTCTGATAATTGATAATTAGTAATTAATAATTGATAATTGGTAATTTACACCAAAGTTATAAAACAAAATTAGGCAGCACGAATCCCGAAAAAATAATCAAACAAAAATAGCAATTATTCGGGTGCTTGTGGGCCCCCAAATAATCGCACATTCTCCCAATTTTCCTCCACAAGCGATGATCGAAAAATTTACCGCGTCAACCCTAAGTCAAGAACCAATTAGGGTCATAGCCGCGGGGAATTTGGCTCAAAGCAGTCCAAGTTTCTTGATTGACAATCCCGTTGGCCTGAATCCCAAAGCTTTTTTGAAATGCGCGAACAGCTTTGTCCGTCAAAGTAGCAAAGTCGCCGTCAATTTCACCACCATAATGGTTGGAAGTTTTGAGAACTTCCTGAACAGTAGCGACTGCTTCCCCAGAACTGCCTAATTTGAGTATCGGCATATTAACTGGAGCAGCAGTATAAAGCGCCTGCCAAGTCAGCGGCCCGACAATGCCATCCGGTGACAAGAAAACCCGAAACTGAAACAGTTTCACAGAAAATTCAACTGCTTTGTTAAAAATTCCTTTAGCAGGCTGTCGGTAAAGGTGCAACTTGGTTAGCAGTTGTTCTAGTTCCAATACCGCTTTACCTTGAGAACCTAATTGTAGTTGTGGCTTTTTGGCTATAGGTTGAGTAGATTTCATCTGGATTGTAGGTGACATAATCGGTTTTGCTAACCTCTAGGTTTGAGTATTCTTATGGAAAAAAACTTTTTCCGGGCGAAACATTTGCCTTCTCAAATTTTCTCGAATCAACACTGGCGTCGGCAGTGCCTCAACAGATTCGAGCAACCTTTACCATCTCGCGACTTGTGGACAGGAGACTTATACCCTTTTAGATTTTAGATTTTAGATTGGGCATGACTGATTACTATCGGGGTTTGCAGCTTACGTACAGTTGGATTCTTTGTTTAAACTGATATTAATTTTCGGCAGCCTCCCTAGGTACTCTGTCGCCAAACCCGGTTTAAGACGGCAAGCGCATCCTGAATCTGCTTTGATACTTTTGATTTTAAAGCTGAACACCGCGTGGCCACATCTCCTTTAAGGCTGATCTCACAGGGTGAGGATTGAGGGTGATATCCTTTCCGTTTGCATCGGAATTATTCATCTCTCTCTTCTCTTTCTCTGCGAGCTCTGCGTTCTCTGTGGTTAAATCATTCCGATGCAATCGGCATTAATATTAGTCGTTAAGTCCGACAGGGGTTTCAACCCCTGCCTCATAGCTCAAGTCGTCTCAAGACGACTGTAGATTAGTATTTGATATCAAGTCCGGCTTAAATAGCGCCTCCTATCAAATTTGTTAGCATCGAAAGTATTCCTATCTCTCTTCTCGATCTCTGCGTGAATCCGCGTCAATTCCTTGTCCGGGGCGGTTAATACATTCTCTTTTTTTCACCGCAGATACAGGCAGATAAACACAGATTCACGCAGATGAATTAGATCAATTCCGGTTGCACCATCCGTGGTTGACTGTTGACTGGATTTTACTATTTCGATGCTACCGCAATTGATATGAGAGAGGGTGTAGCAGCGGAGGCTGGTTCTGCTGCGAAAACTTTTCTGTGCTATCGTATCTCGGTCGATCGATTAATATCGATTCCGGTTGCACCGTCCGTCATTGTTGACTGTTCACTGTGAGTCAAGAAAATGAAAATTGCGCGAATTATTTGTTGGCAGCTTGATTCGACTTTACGCCCGACTCCGGAAGCGCGGATTTGATATCATTCCAGCGCAGCCGGATTTGATATAACTCGATCGATATTTGCGCGCTCAGACGCCCACAAACCCGGTTTTTTACAGTATATTCCATGTAAATTTAGTACGGATAAACAGGGTTTTGAGCAACAGAATCAGTAATGATGCGAGAACTGTAAAGAAACCAGGTTTTGCGCGGTGTACTTCATAAACCTTGAATACGCGGTATTAATTAAGTCTAAACAGTGGGAATAGTAAAGTGAAATTCACTTCCTCGGTCTTTTCCTGCGGAATCTACCCAAATTTTACCGCCCCAGCCAGCAACAATCTGTTTGCAAATTGCCAATCCCAAACCGGTACCGCCTGCGCTGCGGCGCAAAGCTCCTTCTTCTTGATAAAATCGATCGAACACTACTTTTAAACTGTTCGCCTCGATTCCCCTCCCCGTATCGGCTACGAGCACTTCCACCATCCGAGAACCGTTGCATTTCGCTCTTATGGTGACGCTTCCTTGAGGTGTGGTGAATTTGCAAGCGTTGTCTAGCAGTTTGGAGAGCACCTCCACCAACCACTCTCCGTCAGCTTGCACTAAAGGCAATTCTGCGGACACTTCGGCGATAATTTCCGGTAACTGTCGATCGAGTCCGCCCCCCGATCGCACGCTGCTAAGGGCCAAATCAACGCATTCTTGCAGCGTCAGCGATTCTACATTCCATTGAACTCGCCCGCTTTCTAAGTGAGAAAGAGTTAAGAAATCCTGCACGAGTTTTCGCATTCTATCGGCATCGCCGAGGGCAGTTTCTAACATGATTTGCCGCAATTCTGGGGGCATATCTGGTTCGGAGTTCAAGCTTTCCAAACAAACTTGAATCGTAGAAAGAGGGGTGCGGAGTTCATGTCCGGTGATGGCAATTAGATTGCTGCGAGTGCGGTCTAATGCTTCTAATTGTTGGTTGAGTTCTTCTAAATGAGCGTAGGTTTCTGCTTGAATTAAGGCCGCTCCGAGTTGGGTGGCGATTGCCTCTACTAAAGCAATTTCGTCTTCTTCCCAAGCCAAAGTCGATCGACACTGGTGCATTTCCACCATGCCCAAAACCCGCCCCTGATAAAGCACTGGCACCATTAGCCAAGAGACAATTTGCCAATTTTTTACAGTTTTTTCCAGGAATTGTGTATTGACAATCAGGGGGTGTTGTGCAGTGTCTTGGATGTAAACTCGCTCTTGCCGCGCCACCGCGTCACTCCATATTGGATTTTCCTGCAACAGCCAAGTCTGATCCAGCATGGAACTAGCGCCCGGCCCCAAAAACTCGCGATCGATTTTGACCGCCACATCTGCGGTCTTGCACCGATAAATCAAACATCGGCTTGCTGACAGGGCAGTGCCCAGTTCTTGAACTGCAACTTCGACGATTTCTTGTGGGTTGAGAGACTGCCGCATTGCCGTGGTAATTAAGTTTACCAGGCGTTCTTTGCGTTCCTGGGCGGCGATGGCGGCGTATGCTTTGAGCAGTTTGTGCTGGCCTGCTTGCAAGTAGGTTACTAAGCGCTCGGTAAAAGCGTCGCTCAATTTTGGATTGGGAATTTTTGAGCTTTTTCCCGTACTTATGTCGGGTTTGGCGGCTTTGGAAGTGGCGGATTTCCTCGTTTTTTTCGGTGTTTTGAGCTTGTAAGTAGTTCGCGCTCGATCGATCTTTTCGGCCAATTCCGGGCGATAATTGACAATTCTATCGAGCAACAATGCGGCAGCTTTGGAGCTGACCTCGCGATCGAACGTCCAAATTCCTTCAAATCTGCGAGCTTGATCCATCAACAGTGGCCCGCCATCGTCCTGGTTGTCGATCGGCACAATTTTTTCTTGACAAATCAGGCAAGTTGAGTAGTGCTGCCCCAGCACCACTAAGTGCCACTCTTTACTCAATCCGTCCTCCGGTGCAAACGCCACAGTTTCGTGACATTCCGAGGAATTTTTAAAGTCAGTTTCCGGTGCAGCCAGCACGTATACCTGAGACGAGCGTGAGGCAATTCGCCGGTAGCGGTGAGCTTCCTGGCGGTAGAAGCGCTCTCGCTGAAAGCTGGCAATCACTAGCGGTTCGTCGTCTGAACCCGCCAAAACTAAGTCTTCCATCGCGTGAGACAAGGCTGTCATGGAAGATTTGAAATAAATTTGTGCCCGCAGTTGGGGCAAAGCTTGCAGAAGTTCTGCCAGTAGCGAAATAGGGACGATCATCTAGCCTTAAACGTGCATTTTTGCCGATGACAAAACAGGATCGATAGGAGGTTTAGAGCGATCCCTTTTCAGTATCTGATACATTTATGCTTCATAACACGACTGTTTAAGTCATATCATTTAGACGAATCTAAGCAGAGGTATGCCTCCAAGACCTTGAGTTCATCCCAAAGTCACCTGTTTTTACCTCTAGGTTTTGACGCCAACTCATCTATTCAGGGTTCGATTCGGGCGTTAGCACTCTCACCATTCAGACTTGTTAGGCACCGCTTCCGGATCTCTTGCATTATACTATTCTTGAGCTATTTGATATCAATGCTATCTTTATCGGTTTTTGGCGAATCGGTTTTTGGCGATCGATCTGGCTAATCGGCAATTAAACTTTCAAAAATCACAAGTAATTGGCCATTAGCTAAAAACTAACGGCCAATTATTTTGAGGACTTATATCCAATCTGGTTAGATTCGGAATGATGCCAAGGATGCTCGGAAAATTATTATTCCGATGAAGCGCGGAAACGATTTTCACCAAAATCTATGAAGAAAAAGGGTTTCGGACACCTAGCTTGTAAGTCCTATATTTTTTTTGAGGCATAGCGCCTAAGTATAAATGCTGCGGCTGTGGTTGTATTAGGCTAGTTCGCCCCCTTCGTCGCTGCCACCGGGAGATGATTTGTAGAGAGCATCTAATTGTTCGCGGGCGTCTTGGACAGTCAGCGAACGCATCACTAACAGCGGCTCATTGACAACATTTCCGTGTTCGTCTAAAAGTTCTGGATGCGGTACAGATTGAGAGCGAGGATAGGATGCGTAGGGATTATTTGCCCTGAACTGTTGAGGGCGCTGGGACTCCATACCAACGGTGACTAGACTGCGGATTAAGTTACCGACCGCCAGAAAGGCAAGAACGGTAAAAGCTAAAATATAAAGCAAGTGCAACATTATCTTCTCCTCCGGGCTAAACAGCCACACAGCAATTTACAAAAGTGTTTCAGCAAGTAATAACTTATTAACTGGAAATCTGTTTGAGGTTGTCAAGTGGGCCGCCACATTTCCCAAGGTTGGGGATTTGACTGCAAATTTAACTTGAACTCGCTTCCTTATTTTCCAGGGGGAGCTGACTGCCATGAGCGAAAGCGTGCCGATACTTGCCAGCATTCGGCGAGCTGTCTGTGCCACGGCATCAGTGCTGCTGTTTCAATCCCAACTTGACCCCCGGTTGCTTGAAATAGAGCTTTTGCTGCGCCTACTTCTTGCTGAGCCTGTTTGACTCGCGCCAGCAAGTCAGATTGATCTTCCTCGCTGAGAAAGGGAATTTCCTCAGTTTCTAAGAGCTTTGCCGATCGGTCGAACCAGTAATTGAAATCCTCTAACAGCGGTTCCAGTAACGCTTTGAGCAATTCTGGCTCGGGCAAGTTGGAATTAAGCATGGATCAAAATTGGGTTATTTATCTATTATAGTCTTAGACGGTCTTTACAAATTGTAACATATTTTTAACAAAAATTCAATAATTTAATAACAATTAGCCCGTGGGTGTGAATAAATTTAACTGTGCCAGCAGCGATTTTTGAGTCGAAATCCCCAAATTGTGCAATATCGGCTCAGACTCGCTAGCAATAGCTCATAGCAGAAGGAAGTTCGGCAAGGGATTCGCTTTCTTCCGATGTAACGGATGTAAGAGATGAAAGGAAGAAGAAAGAAGGAAGAAAAAAACTATGCCCAATGCCCAATGCCCAATGCCCAATGCCCAGAATGACCTAATTTCCCGGAGTGTCCCCCAGTCGGAAGTCGGCGCTTGCTGTCCCAATCTGAGTAATATAGAAGCAACTGCAACTAAATTAATTGCTAATTCAGCCGATGTCTAGCTCAGAATCCATGTCCCCTCCAGAAGAGTCCGTTAAAATTGAGTTGCCCCGCACGAGTGAGTCCGAGGCACTAAAAAAAATTCGCCACACCACTTCCCACGTTATGGCGATGGCGGTACAGAAGTTATTTCCCAAGGCGCAAGTGACTATCGGCCCTTGGATTGAAAACGGTTTCTATTATGACTTTGACACTCCCGAACCTTTTACGGAACAGGATTTAAAAGCCATTAAAAAAGAGATGATCAAAATCATCAACCGTAAATTGCCTGTAATTCGGGAAGAAGTCAGCCGCGAGGAAGCAGAACGCAGAATTAAGGAGATTAACGAACCTTACAAATTAGAAATTTTAGAAGGTTTGATCGAACCAATTACTTTTTACCATTTGGGCGAGGAATGGTGGGATTTGTGCGTGGGGCCTCACTTGGATAATACCAGTGAGTTGAATCCAAAGGCGATCGAGCTAGAAAGCCTAGCAGGGGCGTACTGGCGCGGCGACGAAACCAAAGCTCAATTACAGCGGATTTACGGCACTGCTTGGGAAACTCCCGAACAATTAGCAGCATACAAACACCGCAAAGAAGAAGCATTAAGGCGCGATCACCGCAAATTAGGTAAAGAATTAGGCTTATTTATTTTTGCCGATCCTGTGGGCCCCGGCTTGCCTTTGTGGACGCCGAAAGGCACTGTTTTGAGAAGTATTTTAGAAGATTACTTGAAACAAGAACAAATCAAACGCGGCTATTTGCAAGTTGTGACTCCACACATCGCCAGAGTAGATTTGTTCAAAATTTCTGGACACTGGCAGAAATACAAAGAAGATATGTTTCCGCTGATGGCGGAGGATGAGGAAGCGGCAGCAAACGAACAGGGTTTTGTGATGAAACCGATGAACTGCCCTTTCCACATCCAAATTTACAAAAGCGAATTGCGATCCTATCGAGAACTGCCGATGCGCTTAGCGGAATTCGGCACGGTTTACCGCTACGAACAATCGGGAGAATTGGGCGGTTTAACGCGGGTGCGCGGCTTTACGGTGGATGATTCCCACTTATTTGTCACACCGGAACAGTTGGATGCAGAATTCTTGAATGTGGTGGATTTGATTCTGTCAGTATTCAAGAGTCTGCAACTGAAAAACTTTAAGGCGCGTTTGAGTTTCCGCGATCCAAACAATTTAGAGAAATACATCGGTTCCGATGAAGCTTGGGAAAAGGCTCAAGGTGCAATCCGCCGCGCAGTGGAAACTTTGGGAATGAATTATTTTGAGGGAATTGGAGAGGCGGCTTTTTACGGGCCGAAACTCGATTTCATTTTCCAAGATGTCTTGGATAGAGAATGGCAATTAGGAACTGTTCAGGTAGATTACAACTTGCCAGAACGTTTTGATTTGGAATATGTTGCTGAAGACGGCACTCGCAAGCGTCCGGTGATGATTCACCGCGCTCCTTTCGGTTCTTTGGAACGTTTGATCGGGATTTTGATTGAGCAGTATGCGGGCGATTTTCCGCTGTGGTTAGCGCCGATTCAGGTGCGGTTGTTGCCTGTCAGCGCCGAGTTTTTGCCGTTTGCGAAGGAAGTGGCCGCGAAGATGAAAATGCTCGGAATGCGCGCTGAAGCTGATGAGAATAGCGAGCGTTTGGGCAAGTTGATTCGCAATGCTGAGAAGGATAAAATTCCGGTGATGGGTGTTGTGGGTGCGAAGGAAGTTGAGGCGAATAGTTTGAATATTCGGACTCGGACTTCTGGGGAGTTGGGGGCTATTTCGGTTGAGGAAGTGATTGGGAGGTTGCAGGCGGCGATTAGTAGTTACGGAGATTTTTAGGGGGATTTTTTAAACGCAGATGCACGGGGATTAACGCAGATGATAGTTTGATATTGTCTGCGTTTTTCTAATCGATCGACTAAACTCATATAATTAGGTAAATTAACAGGAGTTAAATTAATGAGTAATCCGTTTCTAGGGATGAATCCTTATTTAGAAAGTCCTGAATTGTGGCCTCAAGTACATCACTTGCTAATTAGTAGCATTTTTGAATCATTAGTGCCACAGTTGCTGCCAAAATATATCGTCGATATTGAAAAAAGAGTTTATGAGCTTAGCGGGGAAAATTCCCTTTTAGTGGGGATTCCTGATGTCACTGTGCAGCGCTCTCCAAGTCAAACAAACCCAACTTCTTCTAATGTTGCAGTTGCCGCGCCGCCTGTGACAGCCTTGAAAGTAAGACTGCCAGTACCTGTGGAATTTAGGGAAGCATATTTAGAGGTGCGAGATACAGAAACTAGGGAAGTTGTGACAGTGATTGAAGTGTTGTCACCCGCCAATAAGCGCCCTGGGAAAGGGCGAGAAATATATGAAGCAAAGCGAGAAAAGGTGTTTGGTAGTCGCACTCATATGATTGAAATTGACTTGCTGCGAAGTTACCAACCAATGTTAGTTTTTGGGAACGATATTGAGGCAAGTTATCGAATTTTAGCGAGTCGGGGAAATCAAAGGCCTTTGGCGGATTTGTACCTTTTCAATTTACCGGATATGATTCCTCAGTTTCCCTTGCCTTTGCGTGCGGGTGATGCGGAACCAATTGTAGATTTACAAGCGTTATTAAATGGGGTTTACGATCGCGCCGCCTATGACTTTAGAATAGATTACACCGCACCCCTACCTGCGCTTTCAGAATCAGATGCTGCTTGGGCGGATGCTTTGTTGCGGGAAAGAGGGTTAAAGGGATAAGGAAAGTAGATTCTTCCCTGGTGGGGGGCGGGTTTATGAGAATTTTTGGTGGTTTTTGATGTCGGCGAAACGACCCCTACAGAAATATAGGGTAACGAGGCTCGAAAAACTCAAAACACCTACACAAAACGTTACATCTTTGTTACCATCGTGGCAAGTCTGTCCTCAGCAGCCCCTCTATTAACCTTCTAAACTAACCGTTATGAGTCAACCTCCCTCAGCAATTCCCGCCTCCGAAGAGCCGGCAGAAACCCCGACAGCACCGACAAACACTTCACCTCCACCGAGTTATGTCAAGCTGGCGATGCGGAACATGGTTCGCAAGCGGGCGACTTCTCTGTTTCATTTTGCTTTGACAGCCGCCGGACTTTTAGGCGTACTCGTCGGTTTGGCTTTTCTCGATCGATATTTCAATTCTTAATTAGGGATTCAAACAATCAGCCTCTAATTTCCGCTGCTGTTTTTCATCTTTCTTAATCGGGAGTTAAGCTGATTGTGTTGCCGGCCTGTTGCAATCTTCAAGAGATTATTGTAATGTGCCTGCTGAAAGCAAAAAGTAATTCTGCTCGATCGCGCAATTGGAATTTGTAAAAAAATTGAATATATCCCTTGACAGGAGAGCAAAAAAATGTTAATTGAGGTGAACGTCGAGGACTGTTACGGGCTCGCCCAGCAGTCAGCCGACGCTTCCAACCTCCCTGAGAGTACAGCCAGCGGGGAGATTTCAGCCGAAACCTGGGAAAATTGGTTTAGCGTTTGGCTGGAAAACCAGGAAGATTATGTGCCAGTCGCTCCGGGCTACGAAGTCAGTCTGCGTTTAACCGCCGATACCGAGATGCAAGCCCTCAACCTCCAGTACCGCCAGCTCGATAGACCGACTGATGTACTAGCTTTCGCATCTTTAGAGGTAGACTGTCCTCAGCTAGAGGAAATGCAGTCATCTGAACCCCTATACTTGGGTGATATCGTCATCTCGATCGATACAGCTAACCGACAAGCCCAGCAGCAAGGACATCCCCTGAAGAACGAACTAGCTTGGCTGGCAGCCCACGGTTTTCTGCATCTTTTGGGCTGGGATCACCCGGATGAAGAAAGTCTGACTCAAATGCTCGATCGACAAGAAACATTGCTGCGGGCGATCGGTCTTGCGATCCAAACAGCATAACTGAAGTTGATGTTGATTTAAAAAATCATGTCAAGCCCAACATAACTTTCTGAAATTAAACCAAAACTTTAGTAAAAACTTAGAAAAGTTACCTAGACTTGATGAAGTTAATTTGAAAAGTTTAGCTTTCATTCATCTCTGTAAATTAAAGTTGGTTCTTTATGACACTAGATAGACCCTCAATTTCATCACAAATCGCACAGTTTCTGCCCATGCCTCAAGACTCTTCTAGCCAGACAGTCCAGGAGCCGAAAAAAGCCTTGAAATACAACCGAGAGCTGTCCTGGAAAATCGCATCTAGCTTAGCTACGAGTTTTAGATACGCTTGGGGGGGTCTGAGTTATGCTTTTGAAACTCAGCGCAATTTTCGGATTCACACAGTTATAGGCACTTTGGCGATCGGACTCGGGCTATTTTTGCAACTCAAACCTGTAGAAATATCTGTGATCGGCGTCACCATTGGCATAGTTTTAGCAATGGAACTGTTGAATACGGCGATCGAATCGGTGGTAGACTTGACAGTCGGGCAATCTTATCACGAACTAGCCAGAATTGCCAAAGACTGCGCTGCCGGAGCAGTTCTGGTATCGGCAATGGCTGCGATCATCGTCGGTACTGCACTTCTGCTTCCTCCTTTGTGGGCAGTCGTTCAAATTGCGATCGGCCGTCAGTAACTTATTGGAGGCAGAAAATTTTAGGTTTTAGATGACCAATTTGAGATTTTTAGTTTTATTCGTCTATATTGCAGCTATTTTTATCTTCGGCATCTATCTAAAATCTTGAAACCCTTGCTTTCAGGGAGCGAGTCAATCTAAAATCTAAAATCTAAAACCTAAAATCTAACTTAACCCGTGATTATAGTCATCGATAACTACGACAGTTTTACATACAATTTGGTACAGTATCTAGGAGAACTAGGTGCTGAATTGCCCGTAGCCAGCGAAGTGCAAGTCTACCGGAACGACCAAATTTCCTTAGCAGAAATTCGCCAATTGCAGCCGGCAGCAGTGGTGATTTCTCCTGGCCCGGGGCGGCCGGAAGATGCGGGAATTTCTCTGGAATTAATCAAAGAATTGGGCCCGACTTTACCAATTTTAGGCGTCTGCCTGGGACATCAAAGTATCGGTCAAGTATTTGGCGGGAAAATTGTTTCTGCACCCGTGTTGATGCACGGCAAAACTTCTCAGGTAGAACACGCAGGAGTCGGAGTTTTTCTGGGCGTGGAATCGCCGATGATTGCCACTCGCTATCACAGTTTGGTAATTGAAAAGCAGAGTTGTCCAGAAGTTTTGGAAATTACCGCTTGGGTTGAAGACGGAACTATTATGGGTGTGCGGCATCGGGAATATCCGCACATTGAAGGTGTACAGTTTCACCCGGAAAGTATTTTGACGACTTCGGGAAAGCAATTATTACGAAATTTCTTGGAACGGCTTTAGTTGGGTTTTGAATTTTGAGTTTTTGTCTGAATCTTTCGGGTGCGTAATGCGAACCTGACGGTTGAAATTATCTAACTTTGTAGGGCGCGCAACGCGAACTTTACGGTAAAACTATGGTGCACATTTTCGCACCTCAGCCGCCCACAAAAGGATACAAGCCCCCGAAAATAGTTGTGGTGAGCCCCAAATTTTAGACGAAAGTTCCATATCCCAGATTCATCTGTGGAGTAAATCTAAAATCTAAAATCTAAAATCTAAAATCGACTGGCGGTGTTTTGTGGTATAACAACAGACGACCAACACCCGACAACCCCAACCACAAGATGAAACGGCGACAATTAATACGTTACGCACAGACGGGTTTGCTAGCAGCTTTCTTCACGGGTTTGCCATCTGGATGGGAAAGCTATCAAGCTCAAACTGCTGATTCTTTGTCGATTCAGTGGTTGGGCCACACTTGCTTCTTGTTCGCCGGAGGCGGTGCGAGGGTGCTGGTGAATCCTTTTCGCCCCCTGGGCTGTACCGCAGGCTATCGCTCTCCTAAAGTGCCAACAGATTTGATTCTGATTAGCAGCCGATTGCTCGATGAAGGGGCGATCGACGGATTTGCGGGCAATCCCGGCCTTTTGTACGAACCAGGGGCTTACAGGTCTAACGGGCTGCGGATTCAAGGGATTCGGACGGAAAAAGACCGTGAGGGAGGAAGGCGATTTGGGGTCAATGTGGCTTGGCTGTGGCAGCAAGCGGGCGTTAAGATTTTACACTTGGGCGGAGTTGCTGGCCCGATCGGCATTGAAGAACAAATCTTGATCGGGCGGCCCGATGTAGTGCTGATTCCCGTGGGTGGCGGGCCGAAAGCTTACACTCCGGCGGAAGCGAAGCAAACTTTGCAACTTCTCAAACCAAAGATGGTGATTCCGACGCATTTCAAAACCCAAGCCGCCGATGCTGCTGCGTGCGATTTGGTGCCGCTAGATGAATTCTTGGCGCTGATGGATGGTACGCCGGTGCGCCGAGTGAATAATGACACGATTTCGATCAAATCTGCTGACTTACCCCAAACTGGTTCAGTGATTGAGGTTTTGAGTTACAGATTTAGCGGTTGATGCCCGATTTTTCAGCTTGCGTTATAGTAAGGGAGTTTTGGTCGATCGGGGATGCAAGAGAATTTTCTCTTTACCTTAGCCTCTGGCAACCTTGCCTTTTGTCGAGATTTGGCTAACATAACAATTCATGTTCACTGTTTTATCTCATAAGGAAATGCAAGCGCAATGAAAAATCAAAATTTACCTAGTTGGATCAAACAACTCACAGGTTTCGCAGGAATAATCGGCGCTAGCGCGTTAATCGGTTTCCCGGCTTGGGCTCACATCACCTCCAACACCAATGTTGCTAATGCAACTCAAACTTCACAAGTTGCAGGAAAAGTGAAAACCGCTGCTTCACCCGCACCAACTTCCGCTTCACCTGCACCAACTTCCGCTGCTAAGGATATTGTTGCTATTGCATCTGGCGACGCTCAATTCGAGACATTGACGAAGGCTTTGGGAGCTGCAGGTTTGGTGACAACTTTACAAGGAAAAGGCCCTTTCACTGTTTTTGCTCCGACTGATGCGGCCTTTGCTGCTTTGCCAGAAGGAACTGTGGAGAATTTGCTCAAACCGGAAAACAAAGCCCTACTTACTAAGATTTTAACTTACCACGTTGTTCCTGGTTCGGTTGTATCTACTAGCCTGAAATCCGGCGATGTTAAAAGTGTCGAAGGCAGTTCGCTGAAGGTGGGAGTTAACGCAGGCAAAGTTACTGTCAGCGGTGCTAATGTTGTGAAAGCTGATATCAAAGCTAGCAACGGCGTTATTCACGTAATTGACAAGGTGTTGATGCCCCCTGATGCCAAGTAGGACTAGCGTTTTGTGCATCAATTGATGTCAGATTCGGTTAAATGAAGACGAAGTAAGGACACAACAATGTTGTGTCCTTATTTGTATGGCAGGCAATTCAGAATTAATATAGATAAAGCTTTAGCTAGCTGCAGGTACTTACAAAAATGGCT
Source organism: Microcoleus sp. S36b_A4 (assembly GCF_036700645.1). Lineage (NCBI taxonomy): Bacteria > Bacillati > Cyanobacteriota > Cyanophyceae > Oscillatoriales > Microcoleaceae > Microcoleus > Microcoleus sp. S36b_A4. Next base: position 30,981 of record NZ_JAUBPI010000076.1, read on the forward strand.
GCCAACCCTTACCCCGATGGCCAAAATCGAAGATTTCGGGATGGAGAATTTCTGCTAAAATTTCTAACGAATCAACCAATCTCGGCCCCGGCCGATTAAAGTAAGAATTGCCGTCAGTTATGTAAACGTTCCCCATTTTTACTGCTTCCAAATTAGGCCATTCTGCATATTTAGTTATGTGTATTGCTTCGATGCGAGTGCGGTTCAAATCAAAACCACAAGGCATAAAAATAATTACATCGGGGTTAGCTCCTACTAGCGATTCCCATTTTAACCAAGGGGAATGTTCCCCGACAATCATTACTCACAAGTTAAGCTAAAAGCACTATTGTCAATGAGTAAAATTACTCATGTTTGACCTGTTGACCCAATTAAAATATGACTCCATTTGTTCCTTTATTGTTGAAAAAAAATTGTTCGGGACTTCTTTGAGTTCCAGGGAAAGGAGAAATAATTAGCCTGACATGAGGTTTTCATGCTTAGCTTAACAATCCCTAAATCCTGGGGGGGTGACAACCCACCTGAAACCCATAGCTAGTCATTGGTGACAAGTTAAGACTGTAAGTCTTTTGTCAAGAGGCTTTTAGAGAATTGTTGAAAAAAAACTGGTCAGACC